>NZ_JBEXPK010000037.1:0-92914 GCF_040612015.1 Streptomyces sp. NPDC006476
TCGGCGCGCATCAGCAGCGCCATCACGCCGCCGATCAGGAAGAACGCGAACGACGTGACGAGGTAGAGCGTCCCGATCGTCTTGTGGTCAGTGGTGGTGAGCCACTTGATCACGACGTTGCCGGGCTGCTTGCGCCGGACCGGCAGCTCGTCTGAGTAATGTCCCTCAGCTGCCGCGGCACCCTGGGGTTCGTTGAGGATGCTCACAGGTTGTTCGTCTCCCGGTTCTTCTCGTGGCTCGTCTGCGCGATGCCGGCGGGAACGTAACCGGTCTGCCCCTTCTTGGCGAGGTCCTTGAGGTGCTGCTCGTAGCGCTCCGGGGAGACGACCTTCACGTTGAACAGCATCCGGGAGTGGTCGACGCCGCACAGCTCGGCGCACTTGCCCAGGAAGGTGCCCTCCTTGTTGGGGGTCACCTGGAAGGCGTTGGTGTGGCCCGGGATGACGTCCATCTTCATCAGGAACGGCACCACCCAGAAGGAGTGGATGACGTCACGCGAGGTGAGGACGAAGCGGACCGTCTTGCCCTTGGGCAGCCACAGGGTCGGACCCGGGTTGCCGGTCTGCGGGTTCCGCGTGGCGGGCGTGCCGACGTCGTAGACACCGCCGGCGTTGGCCGGGAACGCGTTCTTGAACCTGTCCGGGATGTTCGCCAGGTTCGGGTCGGTCTTCGCATCGCCCGTCACCCCGGGAACCGGAGCGATGTAGTTGAAGCCCCAGCTCCACTGGTAGCCCACGACGTTGACCGTCACTTCGGGCTTCTTGTCCGTGAGGCTGAGGAGCTTCGACTCGTCACGTGCCGTGAAGTAGAACAGCACGGAGACGATGATGAGCGGGACCACGGTGTACAGCGCCTCGATGGGCATGTTGTACCGGGTCTGCGGAGGAACCTCGACCTTGGTGCGGCTGCGCCGGTGGAAGATCGCACTCCAGATGATCAGACCCCACACCAGCACGCCGACGGCGAGCGCGGCAGCCCAGGAGCCCTGCCACAGGGAGAGGATCCGCGGAGCCTCTTCCGTGGTCGGGGTGGGCATACCAAGGCGGGGGAAGTCCTTGTATGTGCAACCGGTGGCGGTCGCCAGGACCAGGCCCGCGGTCATTGCCTGCAGCAGCTTCCGCCGCATCGGGCGCCGCGGCGAGCGGTCGGAGCCGTTGGGACTCACGTAGCGCCTTCCCGAGAGTCTCGCCCGCGCGGATCGGCTGCGGCCTGCCTTCTCATCTGGTCGGTCGCCGCCCTGCGTCGGGCAGGGGTTTGGATGTTTATGCGGACCAAACCCTAGCCGACGCTCTCCGAGGGTTCGCGGGGAGGGGGGCCTAGTGAGCGGGTGGGTTCGCTTGTTTGGCGGCTGCAGGTTGTTTGTGGCTGGTCGCGCCCCGCGGCGGAGCCGCTGATGTCACAGCCCAGCGCCCCTTGGGTCCGCTGCCGCGAAGGGCGTCATAGCGTTTGCGTATGTCCTATTTCGACGCCGCGTCCTCCGCTCCACTCCATCCCGTCGCTCGTCAGGCGCTGTTGGCCTCGTTGGATGACGGGTGGGCCGATCCTGCCCGGCTTTACAAAGAGGGCCGGAAGGCCCGGATGCTGCTGGATGCGGCGCGGGAGGCCGCTGCCGAAGCTGTGGGGTGCCGGGTTGACGAACTGGTGTTCACGCCCTCCGGAACACAGGCCGTACACACCGGGATGGCGGGCGCGTTGGCCGGGCGGCGGCGGGTTGGGGGTCACCTGATCGTGTCTGCTGTCGAACATTCCTCGGTGCTGCATGCCGCTGACGTGCACGAGGGCGGCGGGGGGACGGTCAGCCAGGTGACGGTGGACCGGACGGGGGCGGTGGATCCGGCGGAGTACGCCGCCGCGCTCCGGGAGGACACCGCGCTGGCCTGTCTGCAGTCGGCCAATCATGAGGTGGGGACCGTGCAGGCCGTGGCGGAGGTGGCCGAGGTGTGCCGGGTGGCGGGGGTGCCGTTGCTCGTGGACGCCGCGCAGTCGTTGGGGTGGGGGGCGGTGGGCGGTGACTGGTCGCTGCTCACGGCCAGTGCGCACAAGTGGGGCGGGCCCGCGGGGGTCGGGCTGCTCGTCGTGCGGAAGGGGGTGCGGTTCGCCGTGCAAGGGCCCGCGGACGAGCGCGAGTCGGGGCGGGCCGCCGGGTTCGAGAACATCCCGGCGATCGTGGCGGCGGCCGCCTCGCTGCGGGCCGTGCGGGCCGAGGCGGAGCAAGAGGCGGTACGGCTGCGGGAGCTGACGGCGCGGATCCGGGCGCGGGTGCCGGAGCTGGTGCCGGACGTGGAGGTCGTGGGCGATCCGGAGCGGCGGCTGCCCGGGATCGTCACCTTCTCGTGTCTCTATGTCGACGGGGAGACTTTGCTGCACGAGCTGGACCGCGCCGGTTTCTCTGTTTCCTCCGGGTCGTCCTGTACGAGCAGCACGCTGACGCCCAGCCATGTGCTGAAGGCGATGGGGGTGCTGAGTGAGGGGAATGTGCGGGTCTCGTTGCCGGCGGGGACGACCGAGGCCGACGTCGAGCGTTTCCTGGAGGTTCTGCCGGGGGCGGTGAGCGGGGTGCGGGAGAAGCTGGGCGCTCCGGTGCCGACGACCGTGCGCGAGGAGGGCGCCCTCGTCGTGGACGCCCTGGGCAAGCTGTGCCCGCTGCCCGTCATCGAACTGGCCAAGGTCATCGGGGACGTGCCGGTGGGCGGCACGGTCCGGGTGCTCGCCGACGACGAGGCGGCCCGCCTGGACATCCCGGCGTGGTGTGCGATGCGGGGGCAGGAGTACGTGGGTGAGGAGCCGGCGGACCGGGGCTCGGCCTATCTGGTCCGCCGGGTCTCCTAGCGCCGCTGCCGGCCGCTACACCAGGTGCTTCTGGACCTCGGCGGCGGCCTCGTCGCCGTACGCCTTGGTGAAGCGGTCCATGAAGTGGGCGCGGCGCAGCTGGTACTCCTGGGTGCCGACCGTCTCGATGACGAGGGTCGCCAGCATGCAGCCGACCTGGGCCGCGCGCTCCAGGGAGACACCCCAGGCGAGGCCGGACAGGAAGCCGGCGCGGAAGGCGTCGCCCACGCCCGTCGGGTCCGCCTTGCGCTCCTCCTCGGGGCAGCCGACCTCGATCGGGTTCTCGCCGACCCGCTCGATACGGACGCCGCGCGAGCCCAGCGTGGTGACCCGGTGGCCGACCTTGGCGAGGATCTCCCCGTCGCTCCAGCCGGTCTTGGACTCGATGAGCCCCTTCTCGTACTCGTTGGAGAACAGGTAGGTCGCGCCCTCCAGCAGTATCCGGATCTCGTCGCCGTTCATCCGGGCGATCTGCTGGGAGAAGTCGGCGGCGAAGGGAATCGAGCGGGAGCGGCACTCCTCGGTGTGCCGGAGCATCGCCTCGGGGTCGTCGGCGCCGATCAGGACGAGCTCCAGCCCGCCCACCCGGTCGGCGACCGTCTTCAGCTCGATCTGCCGGGCCTCGCTCATCGCGCCCGTGTAGAAGGAGCCGATCTGGTTGTGGTCGGAGTCCGTGGTGCACACGAAGCGCGCGGTGTGCAGGGTCTCGGAGATCCGGACCGAGTCGGTGTCGACGCCGTGCCGGTCGAGCCAGGCGCGGTACTCGTCGAAGTCGAAGCCGGCCGCGCCGACGAGGATGGGCTTCGTGCCGAGCTGGCCCATGCCGAAGGCGATGTTCGCGCCGACGCCGCCCCGGCGTACGTCGAGGTTGTCGACCAGGAAGGAGAGCGAGACCGTGTGCAACTGGTCCGCGACGAGCTGGTCGGCGAAGCGGCCGGGGAAGGTCATGAGGTGGTCGGTGGCGATGGAGCCGGTGACTGCGATGCGCACGGGGTGGACTCTCCTGTAGGGAGAAACTGGGTTGACGGTTCACGCTACCGGGTCGTACCGGAGCGCTGAAGGCGCCAAAACTACCCGATAGTAGATCTTTCTTCACAGCCTTGGGCGTGCATACGGTTCCGTTATGACGAACCTCAAGGTCCACTCCACGGTCCCGGTCGACCTGGAAGGCGACCTCGCGTCGCTTCAGGGCGACTGCGCGCGGATGGCTCCCCACTGGGCCGTGCCCGACCGGATCGCCCCCCGGCCCGTCTCCCCGTCCCTGATCCACGGCGTGACGGTGCCGTCGAAGTCCGCCCGGCTGCTGGACGCGATGTCGGACTACGGCGACTGAGCGTGCCACGGCGGCCGAATCGGCGTCCGTAGTCCGGATCGGCGCGTTTCAGGGAACCGTGCGCTCCCCCGGTGCGTCCCATCGCCGTCCCCCGTCGAGGGGATGCGCGATACGACCCTCCGGCCGACCTTTTTGACAGGGCCGGGTCAGGGTCACAGGGACAGTGCACAGCCGAAGGAGCGATGCGGTGAACACCGAGCGACCCGACAACGACACCGCCGGCTCCGCCGCAGAGCGGGGCGACGGGGAGGAGCGCGGCGCCCTGCACGCCGCTCCTCCCGGCGGTGCACACCCCGACGGGACCGCTCCTGACGACGAGCGGGAGACCGCGAAGACACCGGGCACCGGGACCGACGAGACCGCCCCGGACTCGGACGCCGCGGGGACCCCGGCAGGTGAGAACCCGGACGCCCCGGAGAGCCGGGCGGACGAGGGCATGGACGCCGAAGGCACCACGGCAGGTGAGAGCCCGGACGCCCAAGGCACCACGGCGGGTGAGCAGCCTGACGCCCCCGAGCGCCGGGTCGGCCCGGGCGCGGACACCGAAGGCACCACGGCAGCTGAGAGCCCCGACGGCCCCGAGCGCCGGGTCGGCGTGGGCTCCGGTGGCGAGGAGGTGGCGGCGGGCAAGGGTTCGGAGGGCCCGGAACAGGCCGACACCCCCCGCTCCCAGGAGACCAGCGGCGCCGGAACCGCCGTGTCCGCCGAGTCCGCCGCTCGCTGTGAACCCGGCGCGGACCCGGCCCCCGCAGGCGCCGAGGCCACCGCCGCTGGATCCCCAACGCCCGAAGACGCCTCGGACGAGCTCCCCAGCGAAACCGCCCCGCTCGGCGCGGCTTCCGGCTCGGGCGGCGGCTCCGAGCGTCACCGGGCCGCGCCCCCCGCCGAAGTCCCCGGACCGCACGAGGCCGGCGACGCCCCCCGGACGTCCCGCCGTCGCTCCCCCGTTCTCATCGCCTCCGTGGCCGCCGCCGTGTTCCTCGTCGGTGGTGGCGGGGCCTACCTCGCGGCCTCCGCGTCCGACGGCTCCGGCGGTCGTACGGGGGCCGGGGCGTCCGGGGACGACACTCCCCCGCCGCTCGCTCTCGACGGCTACGGCTCGGGCGGTACGAACGGGATCGCGCCCGGGGAGCCCAATCCGTACGGCGTGACGTACCGGGCGGACGGCTCGCTGCCCGACGGGCCGGACTCGGCGCCCGTGTATCGCGTGACGGGTGACGTCACCAAGGACCAGGTGGCCCGGCTGGCGAAGGCGCTGGGGCTGCAGGGGACGCCCGTGGCCCAGGGGCAGGCCTGGCAGGTGGGGCCGGACAAGGACGGGTCCGGGCCGAGCCTCGTGGTGAACCGGCAGACGCCCGGCACCTGGACCTTCCACCGGTACGCGGCCGGGGCGGACGCCTGTCAGAGCGTCACCGTGTGCACCTCCAAGGACCCCGCGAACCCGGCCGTCGACACGATCGGCGTGGCGGCCGCGGAGAAGGCCGCGGCGCCCGTGCTGAAGGCGGTGGGTCAGGACGACGCGAAGGTGGACGCGAGCCAGGTCATGGGCGCCCAGCGGGTGGTCAACGCCGACCCGGTGGTGGGCGGACTGCCGACGTACGGCCGGACCACGGGGCTGACCATCGGCGCGCAGGGCGAGGTGGTCGGCGGCAGCGGTCAGCTGAGCACACCGGTCAAGGGGGACACGTACCCCGTGCTGGGCGCGCGCAGGACGCTGGACCTGCTCAACGCGGCACCGCGCACCGACCACCGCATGGGCATCGGCGGCTGCGCCAGCCCCGTACCGCTGAAGGACCGCCTCGAGGCGCCGTGCGGGCAGTCGACGTCGGCCGCGACGGCTTCGCCGGCGCAGAACGCGGCCACGGTCGAGCACGCGGTGCTCGGGCTGGCCTCGCACACCGTGGGCGGCCGGCCGGCGCTGGTGCCGTCCTGGCTGTTCCAGGTGCGGGCGGCGGGCGCGCAGAACACGTTCACGGTGACGTACCCGGCGATCGACCCGAAGTACCTGGTCTCCGACTCCCCCTCCGCGCAGCCCACCCCGTCGGGCACCGAGGCGCCCGACACCCGGGACGTCAAGGTCGACAGCTATCTGGCCACCGGCACGACGCTGACCGTGAGCTTCACGGGCGGTGTCTGCGGCGACTACGACGCGAAGGCGACGGAGAGCTCGGACGAGGTGACCGTCACGGTGACCGAGACGCCGTGGAAGGACAAGGTCTGCATCATGATCGCCAAGGAGATGACGCGGATCGTGCACCTGGACGAGCCGCTCGGCGACCGCAAGGTCGTGGGCTCGGACGGCAAGGAGATCCCGCAGGTGAAGCCGGGAGCGCGGTTGCCGCGGACGTCGGCCGGGGTGCGCTAGCCGTCGGCCGCCGGAAGGCACGAAGGCGGCGGCCCTGTCGGAGGGGGCCGCCGCCTTCGGCTTGTTCAGTTGTTCAGCAGCTCGTGAAGGGCTTAGCTGAAGGAGTCACCACAGGCGCAGGAGCCCGTCGCGTTCGGGTTGTCGATCGTGAAGCCCTGCTTCTCGATCGTGTCCACGAAGTCGATGGACGCGCCGCCCAGGTACGGGGCGCTCATCCGGTCGGTGACGACCTTGACGCCGCCGAAGTCCTTCACCACGTCTCCGTCGAGCGAACGCTCGTCGAAGAAGAGCTGGTAGCGCAGGCCGGAGCAGCCACCGGGCTGGACGGCGACGCGCAGGGCCAGGTCGTCACGGCCTTCCTGGTCGAGCAGGGCCTTGACCTTCGCCGCGGCGGCGTCGGACAGGATGATGCCGTCGGTGACGGTGCTGGTCTCGTCCGATACGGACATCTACATCTCTCCCGGGTTGTACGGAGACTGCTTGCCGACTGTTCCAACCGGCAAGGCCGCGGATTCATTCCGGGCCGGCGCCTGTCTTTCGGCGTCCTCTTCATGCTCGCACACGGGATGGCGAGCGGAAAACGACCCTTCGGGATTCACGTCACATCGACGCTATGACCATCGTCAAAGTGACGTGAACCGGGTTATGATAGATAACGTCAGATCGACGAAAAGTAGAAAGGGTGTGTGTCGTGACCACCGCCCAGACCCCGGAGCTCGACGTACAGCCGACTCCTCTCGCCCTGCTGCTCCTCGGCCGGGAGGCCGACCCGAAGAGCGAGCGCGGTGTCGAGTGTCCCGGTGACCTGCCCTCGCCGTCCGACCCCGACCTGGTCGAGCGCGCCCGCGCGGCCAAGGAGAAGCTCGGCGACAAGGTGTTCGTGCTCGGCCACCACTACCAGCGCGACGAGGTCATCCAGTTCGCGGACGTCACGGGCGACTCCTTCAAGCTGGCCCGGGACGCGGCCGCGCGCCCGGAGGCGGAGTACATCGTGTTCTGCGGTGTGCACTTCATGGCGGAGTCCGCGGACATCCTGACGTCGGACGACCAGAAGGTGGTCCTGCCCGACCTCGCCGCCGGCTGCTCGATGGCCGACATGGCGACGGCCGAGCAGGTCGCCGAGTGCTGGGACGTGCTGACCGAGGCCGGCGTGGCCGAGCAGGTCGTGCCGGTGTCGTACATGAACTCCTCCGCGGACATCAAGGCGTTCACCGGGAAGCACGGCGGCACGATCTGCACGTCCTCGAACGCGCGGAAGGCGCTGGAGTGGGCCTTCCAGCAGGGTGAGAAGGTGCTGTTCCTGCCCGACCAGCACCTGGGCCGCAACACGGCCGTGCGGGACATGGGCATGTCCCTTCAGGACTGCGTCGTCTACAACCCGCACAAGCCGAACGGCGGGCTGACCGCCGACGAGCTGCGCGCCGCGAAGATGATTCTGTGGCGCGGCCACTGCTCGGTGCACGGCCGGTTCTCGCTGGACTCGGTGAACGACGTGCGCGAGCGCATCCCGGGCGTGAACGTCCTGGTCCACCCCGAGTGCCGGCACGAGGTCGTCGCGGCGGCGGACTACGTCGGTTCGACGGAGTACATCATCAAGGCCCTGGAGGCGGCCCCGGCGGGCTCCAAGTGGGCCATCGGCACCGAGCTCAATCTCGTACGACGGCTCGCGAACCGTTTCGCCCCCGAGGGCAAGGAGATCGTCTTCCTCGACCGGACGGTCTGCTTCTGCTCGACCATGAACCGCATCGACCTGCCCCATCTGGTCTGGGCCCTGGAGTCGCTGGCCGAGGGCAACCTGGTCAACCGGATCGAGGTCGACAAGGAGACGGAGGCGTTCGCGAAGCTGGCGCTGGAGCGCATGCTGGCGCTGCCGTAAACCGTCCCGGGCACGCTCACCCCGAGACGGACCGCCGCTCGGGGTGAGCGGGATCGAGGGTGAAGAGCGTGCCGTCGGGGCTCCACCCCACCAGGGCACCTTCATGGAACAGCGGCCCCGGGGCCGGGCCGGCGACTGAGCCGATGCGGTCCGCCCGGGGATAGGACTCCCAGAGCAGGGTTCCCGCCCGTGCGTCCAGCGCTGCGACCCGTCCACTGGCGCTGGCGACGAACACGCTCCCACCCGCATCCGCGACCGGGACGCCCGGCTGCTCAAGCGTCGTCGCGGTCCGCCACAGATGTGCGCCGGTGAGCGCGGAGAAGGCCGTCACCCGGCCGTTGGTGCCGGCGAAACAGAGCACGCCGTGCACCAGGGCGATGTGCCCCCGCTGCTCCTCGGCCAGCCGGGCGGTGCGGACCGTGTCGCCGACGGGATCGACCGACACGATCCGGGTGTAGGCGGCCTCCACCGCCGTCGGGTCGTTCGTGCCGGGGGCGGTGAACACCAGACGGCCCCCCGCCGCGCCGGTGTAGACGGCGGTGACCGGGGGTGCGGAGCGCAGCCGGCGCGTCGAACCGTCGGCCGGGTCGAGGGCGAGCAGCAGTCGGCCGGCGCCCGAGGCCGTGTGGTAGTCGACGCAGTCCGCGTAGGCGCGGTCGCGGTCGGCGAGGAACGCGCAGTGGTGTCCGGCGGGCAGCGCCGTCCTCCAGCGCATGGCGCCGCTCCGGGCGGAGCGCGCGGTCACCACCGTGCCCTCGGGCGTCAGGACCAGGTCCCCCAGCACCACCGCGTCGGCGTAGCGGTCCTCGGTCGGGTGCGACCACAGCCGTCTGCCGTCGGCGGTGGCGTAGGCGACGACGGCCGAGGCCGTGTCGTTCGCCGCCGCATTCATGACGTGCTCGTGCACGAGCAGCGCGCCACCCCGCACGCCGAGGGCGAGGGCGCCGTACCGGTCGACGGTCGTGCCGGCGGGCAGGGCCGCGGCCCTCCAGACGGCGCGGCCGGTGGCGGCGTCGACGCGGACGGGCAGGGCGCCGTTGCCCACGCAGTAGAGGGACCCACCGCCCAGCACGCAGGACGGGTTCGGACCGGAACCGCCGGTGTCGCTGCCGGTCGCGGGTGGGTGCCGCACACCGTGGGCGGCGGTCGCGAACACCGAGGTGTGCCAGGGCCGCCAGTCCGCCGGAAGAGCCGACCAGCGGGTGGCGGATGGGCTCGGCGAGGCTCCCTCCCCGGAGGCGCCGCCCTTGAGCGGTCCGAGGAAGTACGCCAGCAGCACAGTCACGAGCAGGCCCGCCACTCCGGCGATCACCGGCAGCCGGCGGCCGTTGGCCCGCGCGCTCACCGGCCGCGGAGGTTCGGGAAGGTCCGGGGCCTCTGGCGTCTCGTGGGCCGCGACGACGGGGACGGAAGACGGCAGCGCGGTCGGCGCCGGATCCGGACGCCTGTGGGGCAGCGTGGGAGTGTCGTCCGGGTCGGGATCGGTCAGGGCCTCGGCGAAGGAGTGGGACAGTTCGTCGAGGCCGGGGCGGGCGGCCTGCTCCTTGGCGAGGCAGCGCAGCACCACGTCCCGCAACGGCGGGGGCACGGCGTCCAGCACCGGCTCCTCCCGCATCACCTGGTACGCCGTCATGTAGGGGCTGCCGGCGTCGAAGGGGCCCCGGCCGGTCGCGGCGAACGCCAGCAGGGCGCCGAGGGAGAAGATGTCCGAGGCGGGCCCCACGGACCGGGCATCCATGAGCTGCTCCGGGGACATGAAGGGCGGGGTGCCCATCATGTGGCCGGTCTCGGTCAGCGTCTGGTTCTCCGCCGCGCGCGAGATGCCGAAGTCGATGACCCGGGGGCCGTCGTCGGCCATCAGGACGTTGCCCGGCTTGAGGTCGCGGTGCACCACCCCGGCCCGGTGGATGTCACGCAGCGCCTCGACCAGCCCCAGCGCCAGACGCCGGAGTTCGCGGGGCGCCAGCGGGCCGTCGTCCCGGATGTGGGCGGAGAGCGAGCGCCCGGGCACGTACTGGGTGGCCATCCAGGGCCGGTCGGCCTCCGGGTCGGCGTCCACGACGGGCGCGGTGAAGGCACCGCTCACCTTGCGGACGGCCGCTATCTCCTGCCGGAAACGGGCACGGAAGACGGGGTCCGCGGCGTACTGGGCGTGCACCACCTTGACGGCGGCCTCGCGTCCCGACCGGGATCTCGCCCGGTACACCACGCCCATCCCACCGATCCCGAGCCGGTCGACGACGCGGTACTCCCCGAGCACCTCGGGATCACCCTCGTGCAGTGCCACCGCCCGTTCCTCTCCCCCGTTGAGCAGCTTCGAGCCCAGCATAGAAAGCCCCGAGGGCGGGACGACGCCGGTGCGCGCGGGTCCGGGCGCCGGACGGCGCAGCCCGCTCAGTCCGCTCTCGGGCGTACCAGGCCCGACTCGTAGGCGATGACCACCAGTTGGGCCCGGTCGCGGGCGCCCAGCTTGGCCATGGCGCGGTTGACGTGGGTCTTCACGGTGAGCGGGCTGACCTCGAGGCGTTCGGCGATCTCGTCGTTGGAGTGGCCCCCGGCGACCTGCACGAGGACCTCGCGCTCGCGGACGGTGAGCGCGTCGAGGCGTTCGAAACGGGCGGGGTCGTGGCCGTCGGAGGGGTCGCCCTGGGCGAGGAAGCGGGCGATCAGGCCCTTGGTGGCGGCCGGGGAGAGCAGTGCCTCGCCGCCGGCCGCGATCCGGATGGCGCTCAGCAGTTCCTCCGGCTCGCTGCCCTTGCCGAGGAAGCCGGAGGCGCCCGCGCGCAGGGACTGCACCACGTAGTCGTCGACCTCGAAGGTGGTCAGGATGACGATGCGGACGTGGGCGAGGGAGGGGTCGGTGCTGATCATGCGGGTGGCGGCGAGGCCGTCGGTGCCGGGCATCCGGATGTCCATCAGCACGACGTCGGCCCGCTCCTGCTTCGCCAGCCGCACCGCCTCCGCGCCGTCGGACGCCTCGCCGACGACCTCCATGTCGGGCTCGGAGTCGACGAGCACCCGGAAGGCACTGCGCAGCAGCGCCTGGTCGTCGGCGAGCAGGACGCGGATGGTCATGCGCTTCCCCCGGTGGTGGCCGTGCGGGTCTTGACCGGCAGGATCGCATGGACGCGGAAGCCTCCGCCGTAGCGGGGGCCGGTGGTGAGGGTGCCGCGCAGAGCGCTGACGCGCTCCCGCATGCCGAGCAGACCGTGGCCGCCGCCGTGATCGGGGTCGTCGTCCTGGCCGGCGCCGTCGTCGAGGACGGTGATCTCGATGTTCGGGCCGACGCGTACGACGCTGACCTCGGCCTTCGCCTCGGTGCCGGCGTGCTTCTGGACGTTGGTGAGGGCTTCCTGGATGACGCGGTAGGCGGCGAGGTCGACGGCGGCGGGCAGGGTGGTGTCCTGGTCGGCGCGGGCGACCTCGACATGGAGGCCCGCGCTGCGGAAGGTGCCGACGAGTTCGTCGAGGCGGTCGAGGCCGGGGGCGGGTTCGGTGGGGGCCTCGGGGTCCCCGGACTGCCTCAGCAGGCCGACGGTGGCGCGGAGTTCGTTGAGCGCGGAGCGGCTGGCCTCGCGGACATGGGCGAGGGCCTCCTTGGCCTGGTCGGGCCGCTTGTCCATGACGTGGGCCGCGACGCCGGCCTGCACGTTGACCAGGGCGATGTGGTGGGCGACGACGTCGTGCAGGTCGCGGGCGATGCGCAGTCGCTCCTCGGCGACCCGGCGGCGGGCCTCCTCCTCGCGGGTGCGTTCCGCCCGCTCGGCGCGTTCGCGGATGGCCTGGACGGCGGCCTTGCGGCTGCGTACGGCGTCGCCCGCGGTCGCGCCGATGCCGGTCCAGGCGAAGATCGCGAGGTTCTCCTGGGCGTACCAGGGCAGCGGGCCGAAGAGCATCGAGGCGCCGGTGAGGACGGTCATCGTGAGCAGGCCGAGGCGCCAGGTGGTGGCGCGGTCGGTGGTCGCGGCCACGGTGAACAGGGCGACGACGGCGGACATGGCGACCGGGGCGCGGGGGTCGCCGACGACGCACTCGATCAGGGAGACGGCGCCGGTGAGCGCGAGGACGGTGCGCGGGGCCCGGCGGCGGAAGACCAGGGCGAGCGCACCGAGGGTCATCAGCACGAGGGCGAGCGGGTCGGGGGTGCGGATGCCCCAGGCGACACCGTGTCTGCCGTGCCCGTCCGCGAAGGAGGCGGCCACCATGCAGACGAGGACCCCGGCCGCCAGGGCCGCGTCCAGCGCGAGGGGGTGGGCCCGCAGGCGGCAGCGGGTGCGTTCGAGGGTGGCGCTCACGCTTGCACAGTACGGGGCGCCGCACCGCGCGGGAACTGGCGCCGGCGGTACCCCGGACCCTGCGGATCCCGCATCAGCCCGGAATCAGCCCGTCGTCGCTCAGCAGCTCGCGGACCTCCTCCAGGGTCGCGTCCGAGGAGGGGAGAATCAGTTCGGAGGGTTCGAGGGAGTCGTCCGGGAGCGGGGTGCCCAGTTCCCGGACCTTGGCGAGGAGGGCCGCCAGGGTGCGGCGGAAGCCGGGGCCGTCGCCGTTCTGCATTTCCCTCAGGAGCTCGTCGTCCAGCTTGTTGAGTTCGGCGAGGTGGCTGTCGGCCAGCCTCACCTGACCCTCTCCCATGATCCTGACGACCATGTCGCCCATCTCGGCCTCCTAGGGGTGACCCCCTACTGCTTGTCGAAGCGCGGGGTGTCCTGTGGCTGCTGCTGGGACTGAGACTGCCCGCTGCCGCCCTCGATCGCCTGCTGGGGCGACCCGCCGGCCAGCTCCGCCTTCATGCGCTGCAGTTCCAGCTCCACGTCCGAGCCGCCGGAGATCCGGTCCAGCTCGGCCTGGATCTCGTCCTTGTGCATGCCGGACTGGTCGTCCAGGGCACCCGAGGCGAGCAGCTCGTCGATGGCGCCGGCCCGGGCCTGGAGCTGCGCGGTCTTGTCCTCCGCGCGCTGGATCGCCAGCCCGACGTCGCCCATCTCCTCCGAGATGCCGGAGAAGGCCTCGCCGATGCGGGTCTGGGCCTGGGCGGCGGTGTAGGTGGCCTTGATCGTCTCCTTCTTGGTGCGGAAGGCGTCCACCTTGGCCTGCAGGCGCTGGGCCGCCAGGGTGAGCTTCTCCTCCTCGCCCTGGAGCGTCGCGTGCTGCGTCTCGAGGTCGGTCACCTGCTGCTGGAGCGCCGCGCGCCGGGAGAGCGCCTCGCGGGCCAGGTCCTCACGGCCCAGCGCGAGCGCCTTGCGGCCCTGGTCCTCCAGCTTGGAGGACTGCGACTGGAGCTGGTTGAGCTGCAGCTCCAGGCGCTTGCGGCTGGTCGCCACGTCGGCGACGCCGCGACGCACCTTCTGCAGCAGCTCCAGCTGCTTCTGGTACGAGTAATCGAGGGTCTCGCGCGGGTCCTCGGCCCGGTCAAGGGCCTTGTTCGCCTTCGCGCGGAAGATCATCCCCATACGCTTCATGACACCGCTCATGGGCTTCGCGCGCCCCCTTCTGACGGACTTCCAGCTCCAGCTCTGCGACAGAACCCACAGTACGGGCCCTGCATCCATTGACGCACTGTTCGGGGACGGATGCGCTCATCCCCAAGGACGACTGCGTCCCCACCCGCTCCGGCGTAGGGAGTAGGTGTCCCCCTGGGGAAACCGCCCCCTCTGTCCCTTACATGACGACTGGTGTTGCCGGATCGTTCCCCGCGGGGCTGGGGTCCAACCCCGGGCACCCCGTACCCTTGGGTTTTGTGTTCCGTAGCCGTGCCAAGGAAGAGAAGGCCGGCGCCGACAAGGCGTCGCTGACCGACTCCACGCAGCCCCGTCACCCGCAGGCCCCCAAGGGCCGCCCCACACCCAAGCGCAGTGAGGCCCAGTCCCAGCGCCGCAGCGTCGCCAACACGACGCTGACGCGCAAGGACGCCTCCAAGCGTCAGCGCGAGGAGCGCCGCTCCGCGCTGGAGCGGCAGCGCCAGGCGCTGGCCGGCGGTGACGAGCGGTATCTGCCCGCCCGGGACAAGGGCCCGGTGCGCAAGTTCGCCCGCGACTGGATCGACTCGCGCTTCAACGTGGCCGAGTTCTTCCTGCCGATGGCCGTGGTCATCCTGGTGCTGAGCGTCGTACGGGTGCCCGCGCTGCAGAACATCGCGCTGCTGCTGTGGCTGATCGTGATCGTGCTCATCGTGCTCGACGCCGTCGTCAGCGCCTTCCGGCTGCGCAAGGCGCTCGCCGAGCGCTTCCCGGACCACAACCGCAAGGGCGCCACCCGGTACGCCCTGATGCGCTCCCTCCAGATGCGCCGGCTCCGGCTGCCGAAGCCGCAGGTCAAGCGCGGAGAGCGGCCCTGAGCACGACGTCGTTCTCCGGGAGCGCGGCCAGATCCTGGCTGGAGAAGCTGGGCGGGCTGCGCAACGCCGTACGGCAGGAGCTGGTGGCCCGGCAGCTCGACGAGCAGATAGTGGGGCGCTTCCCGGTCGGGCAGCGGCTGCGGGTGCTGGACGTCGGGATGGGCCAGGGCACGCAGGCGCTGCGGCTGGCCCGGGCCGGGCACCAGGTGACCGGCGTGGAGCAGGACTCCACCATGGTCGCGGTGGCCCGGGAGGCCCTCGCCGCTGAGCCGGAGGGCATCCGGGAGCGGGTGCGGATCATCGAGGGCGACGGCCGGGACACCGGGGTGCACTTCCTCCCCGGCAGCTTCGACGTGGTGCTCTGTCATGGCGTGCTCATGTACGTCGAGGACCCGGACGCGCTGCTCGCGGGGCTCGCCCGGATGCTCGCCCACGGCGGCCTGCTGTCGCTGCTGGTGCGCAACGCCGACGCGCTGGCCATGCGGCCCGGGCTGCACGGCGACTGGGCCGGCGCCCTCGCCGCGTTCGACACCGTCTCCTACCGGAACCGCCTCGGCCTCGACGTCCGCGCCGACCGCCTGGAGACCCTGACGGACACCCTCGCCGGCATCGGCGCGCCCCTGCACACCTGGTACGGCGTCCGGGTCTTCACGGACACGGCGGCCGACGACGCGGAGGCACCGGCCGACGTGGAGACGCTGCTGGCCGCCGAGGAGCGGGCGGGGCGGACGGATCCGTACCGCCGGGTCGCGGCGCTGCTGCACCTGTGCGGGGTGCGCGGCTGAGCCCGTTCGGGCGCGCAGCACAGGCAGAGCCTTCACCCCGAAGAGACACTCGGGGCATGGACGTCACCCGTATCCGTGCCCTGCGTCTGCTCATCCCCCTCGCCGTCCTCGCACTGGTGAGCGGGTGCTCCGGGTCCGGTTCCTCCGGCCGATCGGAGACATCCACCACGCAGGCCGCGCTGGCCCTCGCGCAGAAGTCCGGCAGCGATCTGCAGGGTGACTACCAGCGGGTGATCAAGGACGTACTGCCGTCCGTCGTGCAGATCCAGGCCAGCAACGACCTGGGCTCGGGGGTGGTGTACGACGACCAGGGGCACATCGTCACCAACGCGCATGTCGTCGGCGAGGAGAAGACCTTCAAGGTGACGACCGCCAACAGCGAGGACACGCTCACCGCCCGGCTCGTCTACTCGTACCCGCAGCAGGACCTGGCCGTCATCAAGCTGGACAAGGTGCCGAGCGGGCTGAAGGCGGCGAAGTTCGCGGACTCCTCGAAGGTCCAGGTGGGCCAGATCGTGCTGGCGATGGGCTCGCCGCTCGGTCTGTCGTCCAGCGTGACCCAGGGCATCGTGTCGGCGACCGGACGGACCGTCACCGAGGGCAGCGGCGGGGGCGGTACGGGCGCGACGATCGCCAACATGGTGCAGACGTCCGCAGCCATCAACCCCGGCAACAGCGGCGGCGCCCTGGTCAACCTGGACAGCCAGGTCATCGGCATCCCGACGCTCGCGGCCGTCGACCCCAACTTCGGGGACAGCGCGGCGCCGGGCATCGGGTTCGCGATCCCCGCCTCGATGGTGAAGACGATCGCCGACCAGATCGTCAGGAGCGGCAAGGTCACCGACTCCGGCCGGGCCGCGCTCGGCATCACGGGCCGCACGGTAGTCGACGAGAACTACCAGCCGGCCGGGGTCGCCGTGGTGTCGGTGAAGAGCGGCGGGGCGGCCGACAAGGCCGGAATCCAGGCCGGGGACATCATCACCCGGCTGGGTGACACGGACATCACGACGATCACGACTCTGACCGAGGCGCTGGCCCAGGACAAGCCGGGCGAGCGGACGACGGTGACGTACACCCGCAACGGAAGTGAGAAGAAGACCGACGTGACGCTCGGCGAGCAGTGACGGCGGGGGCGGCCGGCGGGCCGCCCCTCTCGTCCGTACGGCCTACGCCTCCGCGGAGCGCAGGCTCATCGGCCCGTAGATCTCCGTGGAGTCCTCGAACAGCCGCACCTGGTCCGCGCCGCCCTCCAGCAGGGCCTTCCAGTGCTCCCCGATCCAGGACTCGGCGTCCCCCTGCGTGGTGAACTCCTCGGGCTGCACCGCGGGCGGGACCTCCGCCCCGTCGGCCTTCTCGAACCGCCACGTCCATGACGCCATGTACGCCTCCCGTGTATGAGCACCTGCAAAGGAGAAGCCGGATCTTGGTCCGGCTCCTGCCCTGAAGACTAGTCGGACGGGCAACACCTGCGCAGACACGCGAAAATCACATCCGTGGAAGTGACTCTGCTCGGTACCGGTGCCCCCCTGGGACTGCCCCGCCCCGACTGCCCGTGCGCCGCCTGCGCGGTAGCGCTCGGCGAGGACGCGCGCGCGGCGACCGCCGTCCTCGTCGACGGAACGCTGCTCCTCGACCTGACGCCGGGCGTCGCCTTCGCGGCCGCGCGAGCCGGGCACTCCCTGGGCGGCGTACGCCAGGTGCTGTTGTCCCACCCGCACGACGGACCGCCCGTCGAGGTCCCCGCGGGGCTGCCGCAGCCCGGGCGGGTGCCGGACGGACGGGAGTTGGCGCTGCTGACGGGGCATCGGGTGCGCGCCGTGGCGATGGACGCGCCCGGCACCGGATACGCCGTGACCGGGCCGAACGGACAGCGCCTGCTGTACCTCCCGCCCGGGGGCGCGCCGGCCGGGCTGGAGGCGAACGGCTCCGTGGAGTCGTACGACATGGTGCTCGCCGACGTCGTGGGGCGGCCGGACGCGCTGGCGAAGCTGCGGGCGGTCGGCGCGCTCGGGCCGACCACGGATGTCGTCGCCGTCCATCTGGACCACGACGTGCCGCCCGGCGCGGAGGTGCGGCGACGGCTCGCCGCGGCGGGGGCGCGGGCCGTGCCGGACGGGTCGACGCTGACCGTCGGCGTGTACGAGGACGTGCCCGACGTACCGCGCCGGACGCTGGTGCTCGGCGGGGCCCGGTCGGGGAAGTCGGTGGAGGCCGAGCGGCGGCTGGAGGCCTTCCCCGACGTGCTGTACGTGGCGACGGGCGGGACGCGGAGCGGCGACACCGAGTGGGCCTCGCGGGTCGCCGCGCACCAGGAGCGGCGGCCGGGGTCGTGGCGTACGGCCGAGACGTGCGACCTGGTGCCGCTGCTGAAGGAGGAGGGGGCGCCGCTGCTGATCGACTGTCTGTCGCTGTGGCTGACGGACGCGATGGACTCCGTCGGGGCGTGGGACGACGCGGTGTGGGCGGACGGGGGCGAGCGTGCCCTGCGGGAGCGGGTGCGGGAGTTGACGTCGGCGGTGCGGGCTGCTCGGCGGACCGTTGTCGCCGTGTCCAACGAGGTGGGGTCGGGGATTGTGCCCGCCACGGCGTCCGGGCGGCGGTACCGGGATGAGCTGGGGCGGTTGAACGCGGGGTTCGGGGCGGAGTGTGAGGCGGTGGTGCTGGTTGTTGCCGGGCAGGCGGTGGTGTTGCGGGGGTGAGTCGGTTGTTCGTCGGGTGCGGGCCGGTGGGGGCTGGTCGCGCAGTTCCCCGCGCCCCTATCGGGGCGCTGCAGGGGCCCTGCGTGCAATAAGACGGTGGGTTTTCGCAAGACGGTCCAGTACCGGGTGGGACGGGGTGACCAGATTGCAGCCCTGCGACTCCAAGTCGGCGCGGATATCCACCGATTGGCGAACCGGGGCCTCCACGAGCAGGAGACCGTACGGGCGGAGGGCGGTGATGGCCGTGCGGAGTTCCTCCCTCGAGACCGGCGCTCGCAGCATGGTCACCACGTCGTAGCGGGATCTGACGGCCGTTGCGATGTGGGGGTGGGTCAGGGGGCCCACGTAGGCCTGCTCCACTCGTTCCGCCGCCTGGGCGTGTGCGACTCGGGGTGTCGGGTCCGTGCCGTCGAAGGACGTGTAGGGGAACAGACGTCGGGCGGTTTCGGGGAAGTCCGCGTCGCCCGTGGCCACGTCCAGCCAGCTCTCCGGTTCGGGGAGGAGTCTGCGGACCGCTCTGGCCGTACCGAGGTGGCGGCGTTGTTGGTCCAGGTCGCTGAAGAGACGCACCGAAATAGCCACAAAAAGGAACATAAGGTGTACGGCTGGGGTGGGCAACGACGTGGGATGCGCGTGATGGCCATGTGGCGCCGTCCTGTTCGATCCGTGCCGGTACTGTTCGGCGAATGAGCTCGCTTAATCTCGACGACTTCACCGATCTGATCGAGCGCCCCGACGGCGGGGTGCGCCGCGACGCCGAGGCGCGCCGGGAGCGTCAGGTCGTGCCGCCCGGGTCGCTGGGCCGCCTCGACGACCTGGGTGAGTGGCTGTCCGCGGCGCAGTCCGCGGTACCGGTGCGGCCGATCGAACGGCCCCGGGTGGTGCTCTTCGCCGGTGACCACGGGGTCGCCGAGCTGGGTGTCTCGGCGCGACGCCCGGGCGGCGCCGGCGAGTTGGTGCGCGAGGTGCTGGAGGGCGGCCGTCCGGTGTCGGTGCTGGCGCGGCGGCTCGGGGTGCCGGTGCGGGTCGTCGACATGTCTTTGGACTGCGACCCGGACTCACTCCCGGACGAGGTCGTACGGCACCGGGTGCGGCGCGGCAGCGGACGGATCGACATCGAGGACGCGCTCAGCCTGGAGGAGGCCGAGGCGGCGTTCCGGGCGGGGGTCGCCGTCGCCGACGAGGAGGCGGACTCGGGTACGGATCTGGTGGTGCTCGGCGATGTGAGCGTGGGCGGGACGACGGTGGCGGGCGTGCTGATCGCCGCGCTGTGCGGGACCGACGCCTCCGTGGTGACCGGGCGGGGCGGGCTCGCGATCGACGACCTGGCGTGGATGCGCAAGTGCGCGGCGATTCGGGACGCGTTGCGGCGGGCCCGGCCGGTGCTCGGGGATCAACTGCAGCTGCTGGCGAGCGTGGGCGGGGCCGACATCGCCGCGATGACGGGCTTTCTGCTGCAGAGCGCGGTGCGCAAGACGCCGGTGATCCTCGACGGGGTCGTGGTCTCCGCCTGCGCGCTGGTGGCGCAGCGGATCGCGTTCCGGGCGCCGGACTGGTGGCTGGCGGCGCACGACAGCGGGGAGCCGGGGCAGGCGAAGGCGCTGGACCGGATGGCACTGGAGCCGCTGCTGACCCAGGGGGTCACCGTCGGCGAGGGCGCGGGCGCGCTGCTCGCGCTGCCGCTGGTGCAGGCCGCGGCGGCGCTGTCCGCTGAGTTGCCGGAGAAGCCCGAGGTTCCCGAGGAGGACGAGAAAACCGCGGAAGTCTGGAAGGAAGCGACGGAATAGGCGGCACGACAGCCGAAAGTCGGCCGCACGGCAGACGAAAGATGGACGGGTTCAGCCGGGCATCCCCCATATGATCCTCATCCATGGGAGATGCCCGAAATGCCTCACGTCGAGCCGCCGCTTTCGCGGTCTGGTACCTGCGGGCCGTCGCGTTCGTCAATTTCCTCAGTGCCGTCTGGGTCTCCCTCGGGCAGGACGTGCGGCGGCACAACCAGGAGAACTTCTTCACGCCGTACCTGCTGACCGCCGGCTTCGCGTCGGGGGTGTTCACCGCCTTCCTCGCCATCACCATGCGCCGCCGCAAGCGGGCCGCTTGGATCCTGAACCTCGCGCTGGGCGGCCCCTTCCTGGGGCTGTTCGCCTTCGCGATGGCCTTCCCGGAGATCCGCCAGTACGCCCAGAACTGGATCTCCCTCGCCCTCACCGCGGCCTTCGTCGCCGCGCTGCTGGTGGGCCGCAGGGAGTTCTACGCCAAGGGCGACCGGTCGAACCCGAGGCTCGCCGCCGCCGTCGGGGTCGGCGGCACGCTGGCCGCCTCGCTGCTCGCCGGCCTGCTGGTCACCGTCACCAACCAGGCGCCGGACGCGGCGAGTTCGACGTTCCTGGAGCGCTGGCGCTACGGCACCTTCCGGCTGGTCTCGGTCGCCGTCGACGAGTCCCGCTTCCCCGGCATCGACGCGCCGAACTGGGTCAACGTCGCCATCAACGTGCTCAGCACCCTGCTCGTCCTCGCAGTCCTGTACGCCGCCTTCCGCTCCCGGCGGGCGGTCGACCCGATCACCGAGGACGACGAGAAGCGGCTGCGGGCGCTGCTGGAGCGGCACGGGGAGCGCGACTCGCTCGGCTACTTCGCGCTGCGCCGGGAGAAGAGCGTGGTGTGGTCGCCGACCGGGAAGGCGGCGGTCGCCTACCGGGTGGTGGGGGGCGTCTCGCTGGCCTCCGGTGATCCGCTCGGGGATCCGGAGGCCTGGCCGGGCGCCATCGAGCCGTGGCTCGCCGAGGCCCGGGCGCACGGGTGGATCCCGGCCGTGATGGGGGCGAGCGAGGAGGCGGGCACGGTGTACGCGCGCCACGGGATGGACGCCCTGGAGCTGGGTGACGAGGCGATCGTGGACGTCGCCGAGTTCACCCTGGAGGGGCGGGCCATGCGGACCGTGCGGCAGGCCTACAACCGGGTGAAGCGGGCCGGGTACGGGGTGCGGGTGCGGCGGCACGAGGACATCCCTGCCGACGAGATGACGTACCTGCTGAAGCGGGCGGACGACTGGCGGGACGGGGCGACCGAGCGCGGGTTCAGCATGGCGCTGGGGCGGCTCGGGGACCCGGAGGACGGGCAGTGCGTGATGCTGGAGTGCACGGACGGGCGGGGTGAGCTCAAGGCGCTGCTGTCCTTCGTGCCGTGGGGGCCGCACGGGCTCTCGCTGGACCTGATGCGCCGGGACCGCGACTCGGACAACGGGCTGATGGAGTTCATGGTGCTGGAACTCCTGCGCCGTGCCGGGGATATCGGGATCACCCAGGTTTCGCTCAACTTCGCCATGTTCCGTTCGGTCTTCGAACGTGGGGCGCGTCTTGGTGCGGGGCCGGTGCTGAGGCTGTGGCGCTCGCTGCTCAGCTTCTTCTCCCGCTGGTGGCAGATCGAGTCGCTGTACCGCGCCAACGCCAAGTACCGGCCCATCTGGGAGCCGCGCTTCCTGCTCTTCGAGAAGAGCGCGGACCTCCCGCGCATCGGCCTCGCGTCGGCGCACGCGGAGGGGTTCCTGGAGGCACCGGGGCTGCCGAAGTGGCTGCATCGGCGGCACTTGGAAACCCACCGGTAGGAGCGGCAGCGACAGCACGACGGATGAGGACCGGGTGAGGACCGGATGAGGACCGGCCGGATGAACAGGCTCGCCCGCTGGGCCCGTGCCGAATGGGGGCTCGTGTACGTCACGGTGCGCGAGCCGCTGGTCGAGCGGCGGCTGCGGGCGGTCCCGATGACGCTCGGAGCGGTGGCGCTGACGGCGGCCGTGCAGATCGTGCAGAACCAGTCCTGGGGGTACGGGTTCGTGCAGGACGTCGGCGGGGTGCAGGCCGAGGACCCGCTGTGGCCGGCCCTGCTGCGCACGCCGCTCTCCCTCTTCGTGCCCGCGCTGGACCTGCCGGTCTGGGGCGCGCTCCTGCAGGTCCTGTTCGTCTTCGGGATCGCGGAGATCTGCCTCGGCCGGCTGCGCACGCTGGTCATCGCCTACACCGCGACGCTGGCCGGCACCCTGTACGCGCGTCTGGGCGTCTGGCTGGGCTTCGACAGCCTCTTCGGCCTGCCTTCGTCGGACGCCCGGGTGGTCGACACCGGTCCGTCGGCGGCCGTGGTGGGTCTGGCCGTCTTCCTCGGCTGGCGTTACGGCGCGTATGTGACGGCGGGCGCGGTGACCGCGGCGATGGCGGTCGAGGTGGCGTTGAAGGGCAACCTGGCCGGCAAGGAGCACCTCGCGGCGATCGCGGCGGTGGCCGCCCTGATCACCCTCTCGGCACTCCGCCGACGCCGCCGCCGACCGCGCCCGGATTCGACCCCGGGCCCACCCCTGATCCCGTCCACAGGCCCACGCCACCAACCCCACCCGCGGCGGTCGCGGCGCTAGGTGCGCCCGGGTAGTTCACTCAACCCGGTGACGGGCGGCTTGCCGCCGCTCGCCATCTGGGAGCGGCGGTGAGGACGTACGGACGGAGGACGCCCCGGCGGCCGGCGCCGGCCGAGGTCGCGGACCGCACCAGCCCAGACACACCACCGATCGCCCCCTGAACCCCGCGGCGGAGTCCGGACCGCGGCGGTCGCGGAGGTGGGCACGCAAGAAGCCCCCTGCCGGGGCTGCCTCCGGGACACCGACCCGGCGGTCGGGGGCACGGGTGGTCACGGCGTCGGGTTGACCGCGGGGCCGGCCCTTCGGCATGTGGAGAGGGTCGGAGCGGCGGTCACCGCGGAATCACCCCCCGAGGAACTCAGGGTGGGGCAGGAACCCGGCGATCGAGAACTCGGGCCGCGAACGGGGCGGGGTGCCTCCGGCCCGTCCTTCGGCATGCGGTGAGGACCGGAGCTGCGGACGTCGCGGGTCGCAGCGCCCTTCTCCAGGCTTCGGCCGCGGCCGTGTCAGTGGTGGTCGAGGGCTCGGGTCGGGAGGGGGTCGGGTTTGCCGCCGATCCAGTCCTGGAGTCTGCGGCGGGGGCCGAACCAGCGGCGGTCGCGGTGGTAGGCGCGCAGGGTGGCCTTGGCGCGGGCGCGGGGGCGGCGCCGGTAGAAGCGGCGGGCCCAGGGCGAGCCGGGGCGGGCGAGCCGGACCAGGCCGATCAGCCCGACCAGCGGGACGATCACGCTGAAGATCGCCATCCGCGGCTTGCCCTTGGTCAGGACGAGCAGGGCGAAGGCGAAGTTGATCACGACCGTGGAGATCACGCTGCCCCGGTCCTGGAGTTCGGCCTGGCTCATGTCGTTGACGCCGAACGGCGCGAACCCGGCGAGGAGCAGCCCGACCAGGGCCGCCGTCAGGACGACGACCTCGACGCTGCGGCGGCCCTGCTCGGTCCAGTAGACGTCGTCGAGATGGACGATCAGCGCGAACTCGTCCAGGACCAGCCCCGCTCCCATCCCGAACAGCACCGCGCACAGTGCGGCCCCGAAACCGTGCCGGTCACTGGCCACCGCCCCGAACCCGCCCACGACGGTGAGCACGACGCCGGGCACCACGTGGTGGATGTGCAGTCCGCCCGCCTTGACGTTCCCGAAGGGCCCCTTGCCCGCCCGGATGAGCCGGGTGATGAGCCGGGTGACGAAGAACGTCAGTACGAACGCGGTCAGGGCGAGCAGCAGCGGCAGCTTGCCCGGCTCGACGATGTTGCGCTGCAGCCAATGTCCCATATGCGCACTTTAGCGATGGCCGCCGCAGACCTCCTCCCGACCGCCGGGTAACCTGCGCCGGTGCCCGAACCCTCCAAGACGCCCTGGCCGGACGGCCTCCGCTTCGCCTTCGGCACGCTGACCGTGCTGCCCGTGAAGGTGACCCGCTGGGACCGGGACGCGGCACGCGCCGGCATGCTGTGCGCCCCGGTCGCCGGGCTGGTCGTCGGCGGCTGCGCGGCCCTGGCCGGCGTACTGCTGCTGGCGCTGGGCGCGGGCGCCCTGCTCGCCGCCGTCGCCTCCGCCGCCGTACCCGCCGTTCTCACCCGGGGTCTGCACCTGGACGGCCTCGCGGACACCGCGGACGGGCTGGGCAGCGGGAAACCCGCCGAGGACGCGCTGCGGATCATGAAGCAGTCGGACATTGGCCCGTTCGGGGTCATCACCCTGGTCTTCGTGCTGCTGGCCCAGGTGGCCGCGCTGGCGCAGGCGTACGGCGGCTCATGGGGGCGGGGCGCGCTGGCCGCCGTCGTCTCGGCGACCGCGGCCCGGCTCGCCCTTACCCTCGCCGCGCGGGAGGGCGTGCCCGCCGCGCGGCCGGAGGGGCTGGGCGCGGCGGTCGCGGGAGTGGTTCCGAGGCGGGGCGCGCTGGTCGCGGCGGTCGTGGTGACCGGGCTCGCGGCGGGGGCGGGGGCTCTGCTGGGGACGTACGACATGGTCCGGGCGCCGATGGCGGTGCTCGCCGCCGTCGCCGTCGCCGAAGTCCTCCTGCGCCACTGCACCCGCCGCTTCGGCGGGGTGACCGGCGATGTGTTCGGAGGGCTCGCGGAGACGGCGGCGACGGTGTCGCTGGTGGTGCTGTCGCTGGGGCGTTAGGGCGTGTCGTCGCCGGTCAGCAGGGGCGGCGCCAGGCGTCCAGGTCGTACTTCTTGAGCATCGAGCTGAACTTCAGGCGCCGGGTCTCGGGGCAGAAGCGGCTCGTCGGGAGTTCGTACTCCACGTGGAAGACAGCCTTGTCCGCGGCGATGAAGGGTTTCATGGCGGCGCACTCGCCGTACTGGGCGCACTGTTCGTTGACCGCGAAGTCGAAGTCCTTGACGAGGGCCGGGATCTGGTCGAGGTCGTTCTTCAGGCCGACGGCCATGCCCCGGTCGTGGGCGAGCCGGGCGATGAGCCGGTTGTAGCGGAGCTGGTCGGCGGCCTTGAGGGGGAAGCCGGTGCTGTTCTTGTAGCCGTCCATGTTGTCCGGCTCCACCGCGTCGAAGCCCTTCTCGCGGCACATGTCGAGGCGGGCCGCCATCAGCGGTTCCAGGACGTCCGTCCTGCGGATGTCGAACCAGCGCTCGCCCTTCCAGCCATTGCCCTTGCCGATCACCGACTTGGGGAACTTCTTCGCGTCGGGCCGCCAGTCCTCCCAGGCGCCGGTCGAGACGTAGCAGATGACCTTGCGGTCCTCGTCGTGCAGCGCGCCCACCGTGGCCCTGGACTGGTCGAAGCCGTCGATGTCGTAGACGGGCACGTCGACGGAGGTGTCGAGCCGGCCGTTGAGCTGCCACTGCCAGGCCACCCCGGGGCGCGGCTGCCAACGCCCGCCGGAGGAACCGGAGTCGGAGTCCGGGGCGGAGTCGGTCGCGGTGCCGCAGCCCGTCAGCAGGAGAAGGGTGGCGAGCAGGAGTATCGGGCGTTTCACGGTGGGGCTCCAGAGGTGGGGAGGGTCGCCCGAGGATGATCTCCGATCCCAGGTGAACACGTCCTCAGGAATGAGTGAACGCACGCACGCGCGTAGGCTCAGCGGCAGTGTTCGCCGCACCGGGGAAGGCCCCGCGGAAACCGCACCCTCAGGTCGCATCTAGGGTCGGCTGTCGGGCCCGGTCGACCCACACCGATCGACCACAGGAACCTCACATTCGGAAGCGAGATTTCACCACCGTGACTGCTCTCACTCTCAGCACCGCCGCGGCGCCCGGCCTGCGGGCCGACGCGATCGTGATCGGTGTCGCCAAGGGCGCGAAGAACCCGGTCGTCGCGCCGGGCGCCGAGGCCGTCGACAAGGCCTACGGCGGCAGCCTCGCCGGCGTCCTGGAAACCCTCGGTGCCTCCGGCGCCGAGGGCGAGGTGACGAAGCTGCCCGCGCCCTCCGGCTTCAAGGCCCCGCTCGTGCTGGCGGTCGGCCTGGGCGCCGAGCCCGAGAAGGACGCCGGCTACGCCGCCGAGTCCCTGCGCAAGGCCGCCGGCGCCGCCGCCCGCGCCCTCACCGGCACCAAGAAGGCCGCCTTCGCCCTGCCCGTCACCGACGCCGCCGATGTCGGCGCGATCGGCGAGGGCGTGCTGCTGGGCGCGTACTCCTTCGACGTCTACAAGGAGAACGGCAAGGACCCGAAGGCGCGGAACGGCAAGGCGCCGCTCGCCGAGGCCGCGCTGCTCGGTGCCCGGCCCCGGGACAAGGAGCACAAGGCCGCCGTCGAGCGGGCCGTCGCCGTCGCCGAGGAGCTCAACCGCGCGCGCGACCTCATCAACACCCCGCCGAACGACCTCAACCCGGAGGCGTTCGCGGCGATCGCCTCGGCCGCGGCCAAGGAGCACGGCATCAAGGTGCAGGTGCTCGACGTGAAGGCCCTGGAGAAGGGCGGCTACGGCGGCATCCTGGGCGTCGGCGCGGGATCGGCGTCGGGGCCGCGGCTGGTGAAGCTGTCGTACACCTCCTCCAAGGCGAAGAAGCACCTCGCGTTCGTCGGCAAGGGCATCACCTACGACTCGGGCGGCATCTCGCTGAAGCCGGCCGGGCACAACGAGACGATGAAGTGCGACATGAGCGGTGCCGCCGCGGTCTTCGCGGCCGTGGTCGCCGCCGCGCGTCTCGGCCTCGAGGTGAACGTCACCGGGTGGCTGGCGCTCGCCGAGAACATGCCGTCCGGGTCCGCC
Source organism: Streptomyces sp. NPDC006476 (assembly GCF_040612015.1). NCBI lineage: Bacteria > Bacillati > Actinomycetota > Actinomycetes > Kitasatosporales > Streptomycetaceae > Streptomyces > Streptomyces sp. NPDC006476. Next base: position 26,802 of record NZ_JBEXPK010000037.1, read on the forward strand.
ACGCGCCCCGGTGACGTGCTGCGCATGTACAGCGGCAAGACCGTCGAGGTGCTCAACACCGACGCCGAGGGCCGGCTGGTGCTGGCCGACGCGCTGTGGGCCGCCTCGCAGGAGAAGCCGGACGCCATCGTCGACGTCGCGACCCTCACCGGCGCGATGATGCTGGCGTTGGGCAGCCGGACGTTCGGGATCATGGCGAACGACGACGCGTTCCGCTCCGCCGTGCACGAGGCCGCCGAGGAGGTCGGCGAGCCGGCCTGGCCGATGCCGCTGCCGGAGCACCTGCGCAAGGGCATGGACTCCCCCACCGCCGACATCGCCAACATGGGCGAGCGCATGGGCGGCGGCCTGGTCGCCGGTCTCTTCCTGCGCGAGTTCGTGGGCGAGGGCATCACCTGGGCCCACCTGGACATCGCGGGCCCGGCCTTCAACGACGGCGGCCCCTTCGGGTACACCCCCAAGGGCGGTACGGGTACGGCGGTACGGACGCTGGTGCGGCTGGCGGAGCTGACCGCCGCCGGTGACCTGGGCTGATATCGACCCGGTCGAGGGGGCTCCGCACGCGGGTAGCGCGGAGCCCCCTTTTCGGTGAGCGCTCAACTGAACGTGGGACGTCTCACACACCGGCCCGGCGTCTCGTTCCCCCCTGACAAGTGCGAAGATGGGCCACGGCAGGACAGGGCCCCCACCACAGGGCCGAAGACAAGAGCGGCCGGACACCAGCCGCCGACCGGTCACCGCTGACCGGCGTGGCGCACATGCATGGAGGACGTGACGTGGCGAACGACGCCAGCACCGTTTTCGACCTAGTGATCCTCGGCGGTGGTAGTGGCGGTTACGCCGCGGCCCTGCGCGGGGCGCAGCTGGGCCTGGACGTCGCCCTGATCGAGAAGGACAAGGTCGGCGGTACCTGCCTGCACCGGGGATGCATCCCCACCAAGGCCCTGCTGCACGCGGGCGAGATCGCCGACCAGGCCCGCGAGAGCGAGCAGTTCGGCGTGAAGGCCTCCTTCGAGGGCATCGACATCGCGGGAGTCCACAAGTACAAGGACGGCGTGATCTCCGGCCTGTACAAGGGCCTGCAGGGTCTCGTCGCCTCGCGGAAGGTGACGTACATCGAGGGCGAGGGGCGTCTGTCCTCCCCCACCTCCGTCGACGTCAACGGACAGCGCGTCCAGGGCCGTCACGTCCTGCTGGCGACCGGCTCCGTGCCGAAGTCGCTGCCGGGCCTGGAGATCGACGGCAACCGGATCATCTCCTCCGACCACGCCCTCGTCCTGGACCGCGTGCCGAAGTCCGCGATCATCCTCGGCGGCGGTGTCATCGGCGTCGAGTTCGCCTCCGCCTGGAAGTCCTTCGGTGCGGACGTCACCGTCATCGAGGGCCTCAAGCACCTCGTCCCGGTCGAGGACGAGAACTCCTCGAAGCTTCTCGAGCGCGCGTTCCGCAAGCGCGGGATCAAGTTCAACCTCGGCACCTTCTTCCAGAAGGCCGAGTACACCCAGGACGGTGTCAAGGTCACCCTCGCCGACGGCAAGGAGTTCGAGGCCGAGATCCTGCTGGTCGCCGTCGGCCGCGGCCCGGTCTCGCAGGGCCTGGGCTACGAGGAGCAGGGTGTCGCCATGGACCGCGGCTACGTCCTGGTCGACGAGTACATGCGCACCAACGTCCCGACCATCTCCGCCGTCGGTGACCTCGTCCCGACGCTCCAGCTCGCGCACGTCGGCTTCGCCGAGGGCATCCTGGTGGCGGAGCGTCTGGCCGGTCTGAAGACCGTCCCGATCGACTACGACGGTGTCCCCCGGGTCACGTACTGCCACCCGGAGGTCGCCTCCGTGGGCATCACCGAGGCCAAGGCCAAGGAGATCTACGGCGCGGACAAGGTCGTCGCTCTGAAGTACAACCTCGCGGGCAACGGCAGGAGCAAGATCCTGAACACCTCGGGCGAGATCAAGCTCGTCCAGGTCAAGGACGGTGCCGTGGTCGGCGTCCACATGGTCGGCGACCGCATGGGCGAGCAGGTCGGCGAGGCCCAGCTGATCTACAACTGGGAGGCGCTGCCCGCGGAGGTCGCCCAGCTCATCCACGCCCACCCGACGCAGAACGAGGCGCTCGGCGAGGCCCACCTGGCCCTGGCCGGCAAGCCGCTGCACGCGCACGACTGACCCTCGGTCGACGAACGCGACGACTCAGACTTCCGCAATTCGTAAGGAGCAACCGAAACCATGGCGGTTTCCGTAACCCTTCCGGCGCTCGGCGAGAGCGTCACCGAGGGCACTGTCACCCGCTGGCTGAAGGCCGAGGGTGAGCGCGTCGAGGCCGACGAGCCGCTGCTCGAGGTCTCGACCGACAAGGTCGACACCGAGATCCCCTCGCCCGCTGCCGGTGTCCTCGCCTCCATCAAGGTCGCCGAGGACGAGACCGTTGAGGTCGGCGCCGAGCTGGCCGTCATCGACGACGGCAGCGGCGCCCCCGCGGCCGCCCCGGCCCCCGCCGCCGAGCCCGCCCCGGCCGCCGAGCCGGAGCCGGCCCCGCAGGCCGCCGCCCCGTCCACCGAGCAGGCCGCCCCGGCGCCCGCTCCCACCGCCGAGGCCGCGTCCGGCGGCGGCTCCGCCGAGGGCACGGACGTCGTCCTGCCCGCGCTCGGCGAGTCCGTCACCGAGGGCACCGTCACCCGCTGGCTGAAGTCGGTCGGCGACTCCGTCGAGGCCGACGAGCCGCTGCTCGAGGTCTCCACGGACAAGGTCGACACCGAGATCCCGGCGCCCACCTCCGGTGTGCTGCTCGAGATCACGGTCGGCGAGGACGAGACCGCCGAGGTCGGCGCCAAGCTCGCCGTCATCGGCGCCCCCGGTGCCGCCCCGTCCGCCGCTCCGGCTCCGGCCGCCCCGGCTCCGGCGCCCGCCGCCGCTGCCCCGGCCCCGGCCGCCCCCGCGGCTCCGGCGCCCGCTCCGGCCCCTGCGCCCGCCGCCCCGGCCGCGCCCGCCCCGGCTCCGGCTCCGGCCCAGGCCGCTGCTCCGGCCCCCGCGCCGGCCGCTCCGGCTCCGGTCACCCCGGCCGCCGCGCCCAGCGCCCCGACCGCCGCCCGGGCAACCGACGACGGCGCCTACGTCACCCCGCTGGTGCGCAAGCTCGCCGCCGAGAGCGGTGTCGACCTGGCCTCCGTCAAGGGCACCGGTGTCGGTGGCCGTATCCGCAAGCAGGACGTCGTCGCCGCCGCCGAGGCCGCCAAGGCCGCCGCCGCCGCTCCGGCTCCGGCCGCCGCTGCCGCCCCGGCCGCGAAGAAGGCTCCCACGCTGGAGGCCTCCCCGCTCCGTGGCCAGACCGTCAAGATGCCGCGCATCCGCAAGGTCATCGGCGACAACATGGTCAAGGCGCTGCACGAGCAGGCGCAGCTGTCCTCGGTCGTCGAGGTCGACGTCACCCGCCTGATGCGCCTGCGCGCCCAGGCCAAGGACTCCTTCGCCGCGCGCGAGGGCGTCAAGCTCTCCCCGATGCCGTTCTTCGTGAAGGCGGCGGCCCAGGCGCTGAAGGCCCACCCGGTCATCAACGCCAAGATCAACGAGGCCGAGGGCACGATCACCTACTTCGACACCGAGAGCATCGGTATCGCGGTGGACTCCGAGAAGGGCCTGATGACCCCGGTCATCAAGCACGCGGGCGACCTGAACATCGCCGGCATCGCGAAGGCCACGGCGGAGCTGGCCGGCAAGGTCCGCGCCAACAAGATCACGCCCGACGAGCTGTCCGGCGCGACCTTCACCATCTCCAACACCGGTTCGCGCGGTGCGCTCTTCGACACGATCATCGTGCCGCCGGGCCAGGTCGCGATCCTCGGCATCGGTGCCACGGTCAAGCGCCCGGCGGTCATCGAGACCGAGGAGGGCACGGTCATCGGCGTCCGCGACATGACCTACCTGACCCTCTCCTACGACCACCGTCTGGTGGACGGCGCCGACGCGGCCCGCTACCTGACCGCGGTCAAGGCGATCCTGGAGGCGGGCGAGTTCGAGGTCGAGCTCGGCCTCTGAGGTCCCGCGGTACGCGCGGTGCCCCCGTACGGAGCGATTCCGGCGGGGGCACCGCCATGTCCACTGCTCGTGTCCGCTACCGGGGCGTGAGGGTGTGGTCGCTCCAGTCCCAGAGGGTCTCCACCCACACGTTGGGCACGTCCAGGTGCGGCGCGTACGTCAAGTGCCGTGTCCGGTAGGCGCGCAGCACGTCGTAGGTGGCGTCGAGGCAGTCCCGGGAGGTCAGTTCGCCCGTGCTCGGGTCGATGCCGACGAGGAAGCCGCGGCTCTCCACGGTGCGGATCATCCGCCGGGCGGCGCCCACGTCACTCGTCGAGGACAGGACGCAGCGGTAACGGCTGTACGGGTGGGTGGACCTGCCGGGATAGTGCGCGTCCCGGGACATCTCGCTGAGCATGCGGGCGTACGTCCCCTGCGCGTGCCAGGCGCCGATGTTGCCACCGGGCGGGGTGTAGAGCTTGTTGGTGGGGTTCTCGACGGCGCCGTACACCCACTGGTCGGTGCCCGTGATCCGGAAGCCCCAGCCGACGTGCCCGAACTTCTGGGCGCCGTCCGGCTTGACGAAGACGCAGGCCCCGCCGCTCGCGCCGCCGCCCCGGGCCGCGGCCGCCATGTTCGCGATCTCCGCGCCGCCGGCGCTCGCGGCGCCGCTGCCGCTCGGCGCCCCGGACGCCGCCGTCGGTGTCGGACGGCACCCCGTGACGCCGACGACCGTGCAGGCGATCGCCGCCGCCACGACCGCCCAGCCGATCCTGCCGCGCTGTCCCCCGATGTTCATGCCTTACCCCCGATGTTCCAGGAGCGCCCCGCGCGGGAACTCCCTGCCGACCGCGACGGCGCGGGCGGCCGGGGGGTTCTGGCGGTGACACGGCGGTGACGACTCCGGGTCCTGTCCGGTACGGGTCTTTACAGGCGGCCTTGCCCTGTGAGGCGTGTAAGTCTCGTCTCACCTGCATGAAAGCGCCCCCGTGCGCCCCTCCCGAAAGCGCTCGCGGCCTTATTGTCTAAACGTCAAACGCCCTTAAGGAGCTCTCATGACCGCGCCCGTCGTCCACTCGCTGCGCGAACAGATCCGCGAGCACATCGTGGAGGGGATCGTCAGCGGGCGCTGGAAGCCGGGCGAGCGGATCGTGGAGCGACGTATCGCGACCGAGCTGGAGGTCAGCCAGACGCCGGTGCGGGAGGCGCTGCGGGAGCTGGAGTCGCTGCGGCTGATCGAGTCCGCGCCGAACAAGGGCGTACGGGTGCGGAACCTGACGGCGGCCGACCTGGAGGAGAGCTACCCGGTGCGGGCCGGCCTGGAGGCGATCGCCGCGGAGCTGGCGGCGGAGCGGCTGGCGCAGGACTGCTCGGCGCTGGAACCGCATGTCAGCGCACTGTACGAGGCGGACCGGGACTCCGACGGCACCGGGCAGGTGCGGCACACGGTCGGCTTCCACCGCGAGCTGGTGCGGGCGGCCGGCAACTCGGTGCTGCTGCACACCTGGGAGGGCCTGGGCATCGAGGTCTTCACGGCCCTGTCCATCCGCTGGCTGGGGACCGTCCAGCAGTCGTACGCGGAGGAGCACGAGGAGCTGGTGGCCGCGTTCCGGCGGCGGGACCCGCGAATCGCCGAGATCGTCAAGGCGCATGTCCTGGGCTGCGCGCCGCGCGCCTGACCGCAGCCGAGCGCAACCCCGCTCACCTGCGAAAACGCCTCATTATCGGCGGCACCCGGTGTCTTGGGGCGAGACACTCCGTGCCGACTTTCTCGTAATCAAGATATTTTGCCCTGGACCCTTTGATCGATCATCGATCAGGGAGTTATTGTCGCCGACGGACCTCCACCGAGGTCCCAGCCCTGTCCTGCCAAAGACCGAGGGCACCCCCGAACCCTTGCCGATGAGGGAACCCCCTTCGACTGAGGAAGGCGGCGACATGACCGACCCCAACGCCATCCAGCCGAGCGAGCTCGACCAGCTCCCGGACCGGGACCCGGAAGAGACCGCCGAATGGCAGGCCTCCCTGGACGCGGTCGCCGAGGCGGCGGGCCCGCACCGGGCCGCGTACCTGATGCGCCGGACGCTGGAGAGGGCCGAGGGCACCGGCATCGCGCTGCCCAAGCTCCTCGAGACCGACTACGTCAACACCATCCCCACCGCCGCCGAGCCGTCCGTGCCCGGTGACGAGGAGATGGAGCGCCGTATCACCGCGTGGAACCGCTGGAACGCGGCCGCGATGGTGACGCGGGGCTCGAAACACGGCGTCGGCGGCCACATCGCCACCTTCGCCTCCGCCGCCTGGCTCTACGAGACCGGCTTCAACCACTTCTTCCACGGCAAGGAGTCCGACGGCTCGGGCGACCAGCTCTACGTCCAGGGCCACGCCTCCCCCGGCATCTACGCCCGCGCCTTCCTCGACGGCCGCCTCACCGAGGCGCACCTCGACAACTTCCGCCAGGAGGCCGGCGGCAACGGCCTGCCGTCGTACCCGCACCCGCGCAGGCTGCCCTGGCTGTGGGAGTTCCCGACGGTGAGCATGGGCCTCGGCCCGCTGTCCGCCATCTACCAGGCGCGCTTCAACCGCTATCTCACGGCGCGCGGCATCAAGGACGTCTCGTCCTCGCACGTCTGGGCCTTCCTCGGCGACGGCGAGATGGACGAGCCGGAGTCCACGGCGGCCCTCGCTCTGGCCTCCCGCGAGGGCCTGGACAACCTGACCTTCGTCATCAACTGCAACCTGCAGCGCCTCGACGGCCCGGTCCGCGCCAACTTCAAGATCGTGCAGGAGCTGGAGGCCCAGTTCCGCGGCGCCGGCTGGAACGTCGTCAAGACGCTGTGGGGCACGGCCTGGGACGAGCTGTTCCAGCTCGACACCACGGGCGCGCTGGTACGCCGGCTGCGCGAGGTACCGGACGCCCAGGTGCAGACGTACCAGACGCGGGACGCGGCCTACATCCGCGAGGACTTCTTCGGCAAGGACCCGGCGCTCGTCGAGATGGCGAAGCTGCTGAGCGACGACAAGATCCTCGAGTGCTTCCGCCTCTCGCGCGGCGGTCACGAGGCCCGCAAGGTGTACGCGGCCTACAAGGCGGCCGTCGAGTTCAAGGGCGCGCCGACCGTGATCCTGGCGCAGACCGTCAAGGGCTTCACCCTCGGCGAGGGCTTCGCGTCGAAGAACGCCAACCACCAGATGAAGAAGCTGACGGTGGACGAGTTCAAGAACATGCGGGACCTTCTCGAACTGCCCATCTCCGACAGCCAGTTCGTCGACGGCGTGGTCCCCTACGGCCACCCCGGCGCCGACTCCCCCGAGGTGCGCTACCTCCAGGAGCGCCGCGCGGCCCTCGGCGGCCCGGCCCCGGCCCGCCGTACGCACGCGCTCGCGCCGCTGCCCGCCCCCGCCGAGAAGGCCTTCGCCTCCTTCGACAAGGGCTCCGGCTCGCAGAACGTGGCCACCACGATGGCCTTCGTCCGCCTCGTCAAGGACCTGGTCCGCGACAAGGAGACCGGGAAGCGCTGGGTGCCGATCGTCCCCGACGAGGCGCGCACCTTCGGCATGGAGTCGCTCTTCCCGTCCCTCGGGATCTACTCCCCCAAGGGCCAGACGTACGAGCCGGTCGACCGCGACCAGCTGATGTACTACAAGGAGGCCAAGAACGGCCAGATCCTCAACGAGGGGATCACCGAGGCCGGTTCGATGGCCGACTTCATCGCCGCGTCCACCGCGTACGCGACGCACGGCGAGGCGATGATCCCGTTCTACATCTTCTACTCGATGTTCGGCTGGCAGCGCACGGCCGACCAGATGTGGCAGCTCGGCGATCAGCTCGGGCGCGGCTTCCTGGTCGGCGCGACGGCCGGCCGTACGACCCTGACGGGCGAGGGCCTGCAGCACGCGGACGGCCACTCGCCGGTGATCGCGGCGACGAACCCGGCGGCGCTGTCGTACGACCCCGCCTTCGCCTACGAGATCGCGGTGATCGTCCGTGAGGGTCTGCGCCGGATGTACGGCGAGGCCAAGCCGGGCGAGGACCAGAACGTCTTCTACTACCTGACGGTCTACAACGAGCCGCTGCCGCAGCCGGCCAAGCCGCAGGGCCTCGGCATCGACGAGGGCATCGTCAAGGGCCTGTACCGCTTCAACACGGCGGAGTCCGCGGGCGTGACCGTCCCGGCCAACGCCCCGCGCATCCAGCTGCTGGGCTCCGGCACGGCGATCCACTGGACGCTGACGGCGCAGCGGCTGCTCGCCGAGGAGTGGGGCGTGGCGGCGGACGTGTGGTCGGCGACGTCCTGGACGGAGCTGCGCCGTGACGCGCTGGAGGCGGACGCGGCGCTGCTGCGGGGCGAGGATCGCGTGCCGTTCGTCCGTCAGGCCCTGCAGGGCGCGGAGGGCCCGGTGCTCGCGGTCTCCGACTACATGCGCCAGGTCCCGGACCAGATCGCGCAGTGGGTCGAGCAGGACTGGTCCTCGCTCGGTGCGGACGGCTTCGGCCTCTCCGACACCCGCGAGGCGGCCCGCCGCCACTTCGGCGTCGACGCCGAGTCGATCGTGGTGGCCGCCCTCGCCCAGCTCGCCCGCCGTGGCGAGGTGAAGGCGACGGCCGTGAAGGAAGCGCGCGAGAAGTACGGGCTGTAACACCTGCCGATCCACCGGCCGATACACGGGCCGATCGACGAGGCCCCCGCCACGGCGGGGGCCTCGTTGCATCATGACCCCATGCGCGCTGCCCGTCTCATCAAAATGGTGTTGTTGCTCCAGAACCGGGAGTCGATGACCGCCGCCGAGCTGGCGCGGGAGCTGGAGGTGTCCGAGCGGACCGTGACCCGGGACGCGCAGGCGTTGTCCGAGGCCGGGGTGCCGGTGTACGCCAACCGGGGGCGGGCCGGGGGGTACCGGCTCGTCGGCGGGTACCGGACGCGGCTGACGGGGCTGGCGCGCGGTGAGGCCGAGGCGTTGTTCCTGAGCGGGGTGCCGGGGGCGCTGCGCGAGATGGGGCTGGAGGACGCCGCGTCCGCCGCGCGGCTGAAGGTGTCGGCGGCGCTGCTGCCGTCCCTGCGGGACGCCTCCCGCAGCGCGGCCCAGCGGTTCCATCTGGACGCGCGCGCCTGGTTCCGGGAGCCGGAGACGCCCGAGCTGCTGCCGGTGATCGCCGAGGCCGTGTGGGAGGACCGCCGGCTCACCGCCCGCTACCGGCGTGGGGAGGGCGAGGTGGAGCGGTGCCTGGAGCCGTACGGGCTCGTGCTGAAGGCGGGCGTCTGGTACCTGTGCGCCCGCGTTCCGGAGACCGCCGCCCATCGCACTTACCGCCTGGACCGGTTCACCTCCGTCGTCCCCGACGGCGCCCGCTTCACCCGGGACGAGACCTTCGACCTGCCCGGCTTCTGGGCGGCGCACGCCGTGCGGTTCGCGCGGTCGATCCTGCACGCGGAGGTCGTCGTACGGCTGTCGGCGGCCGGGGCGCGGGCGCTGCCGTACGCCGTCGATCCGCAGGCCGCCCGGGAGGCGCTCGAACAGGCCGGCGCCCCGGGCGAGGACGGGTGGGTGACGGTGACCCTGCCGGTGGAGTCCGAGGAGGTCGCCCACGGCCAGCTGACGACCCTGGGCCCGGAGGCGGAGGTGCTGGCACCGCCCCGTCTGCGCGAACGCTTCGCCCGCGACGCGGTCCGGCTCGCCACGCTGTACGGCACATAACCCTCCGCCACCCACCGGCGGAGCCCGAGCAGATCGAGCACGGCCAGCCGACGGGCCTGGGCCCGAAGGTAGACGTGGCTGGCGCCGCCACGTCTGCGCGAGCGCTTCACGCGCGACGCGACCCGGCTCGCCACGCTGCACCGGACATAACCCTCCGCCACCCACCGGCGGACTCCAAGCAGATCGCCCAGGGCCAGCCGACGGGCCTGGGCCCCGAGGCGGAGGTGCTGGCGCCGCCGCGTCTGCGCGAGCGCTTCGCTCGCGACGCGGTCCGGCTCGCCGCGCTGTACGGGACATAACAATCCGCCGCACTCCACGTGCGCCCCACCCGCCCAGGGCCGATGCTGGACCCGTGATGGACGAGACGGAGTTCTGGGAGCTGGTGGACGCCACCCGCGAGGCCGCCGAGGGCGACCCCGAGGAGCAGGCCGACCTGCTCGTGGACCGGCTGCTCCAGCTGGAACCCGACATGGTCCTCGACTTCGCCCGTCATTTCGAGGCCCGCTACAACCGCGCGTACACCTGGGACCTGTGGGGCGCGGCCTGGGTGCTGCTCGACGGCGCCAGCGACGACGCGTTCGACTTCTTCCGCTGCTGGCTGATCGGTCAGGGGCGAGAGGTGTACGAGGGCGCCGTGCACCATCCCGACGCGCTGGCCGACCTCCTGGACGACTTCGACGAGGAACTCGACGGCGACGGCGAGGAGCTGGGGTACGCGGCCGACGACGCCTACCAGCAACTCACCGGTACCGTCGCCCCCGACCTCGGCATCGCGCCCGCCGCCCCCGAACCGGCGGGCGCGCCGGTCGACTTCGAGAACGAACGGGTGCTGGCGGAGCGGTACCCCAAACTGTGGGAGCGTTTCCGGGACTGAGCACACCACGTGCGTTTCAGGGACTGGCGCGGACCACGTCCGTTTTCAGCGACTGGCGCGGACCACTGCAGACATGGACTGTGAGGGGGGCCATGGCCCGGATCCCGTACCCGGAGCGCGACGCCGACGCCGTCGCCAGACTTCCCGTACCGCTCAACGCCTTCCGCATGCTCTCCCACGCCCCGCCGCTGACCGGCCCCGCGATCGACCTGGGCATGGCCGTGCTCGGCGAGTCCACGCTGTCCGCCCGGCTGCGGGAGCTGGTGATCCTGGCGGTGGCGGCCGGCACGGAGTGCGAGTACGAGGCGGTCCAGCACGGCCCGGTCGCGCTGCACTTCGGGGTGACCCCCGAACAGCTCGCGGCGATCGCGGAACGGCGGGCGAGCGGCGCGGAGTTCGACGCGGCGGAGTCGGCGGCGATCGGTGCGGCCTTCGAGCTGGTCTCCCGGTACACGCTCGCCGACGAGACCCTGGCGGCGCTGCGGGCCCGCTTCACCGACCGGCAGGTCGTCGAAGTGGTCACGACGGTCGGCTACTACGTGATGCTGGCGGGCCTGATGAACGGGCTCGGGGTGGACGTCGACCCGTCCGGCGAGCGGTTCCTCGGGCTGTCGGGCGACGCGGACCGATAACGGGCACGGCGTCAGGCCGCGCGGCGGCGGGCGGTGTCCGAGGGGATGTACGCCTGCGTCTGGTCGACCCTGACGGCGTGGTGCAGAGGGGCCGCGTTGGCCTGGTCGAGGGCGGAGGCGGTGACGGCGGCCGGGCCGAGGACGACGGCCGCGGCGGCGCAGAGGGCGGCCCAGGGACCACGGGCCACCCGGCCTCGACCGGCCGCCTTCTCCCGGGTGTTCGGGGTTTTCGTGATGTTCGTGTGGCTGCTGTTCATTTTCCCCACCTCCAGTCAGTACGTGTGCATGACCATAGGGAGGCCACCTCGGGGGGATCGGTGAGGCGGCTACGAGAAACCTGTGAGGCCCCATGAGCAGCCCCCACGTGAGGGAGATCAGCCGCGCGGACCACCTGGCCCACCTCCGGACGCATCCCGACGCGAGCCATCTGCAGATACCGGAGTGGGGCGATGTGAAGCCCGACTGGCTGGCGGAGAGCGTCGGCTGGTTCGAGGACGGGGCGCTGGTCACGGCCGCGCTCGTGCTGTACCGGCCGCTGCCCGGCACCCGGCGCTTCCTCGCCTACCTCCCTGACGGCCCGGCGATCGACTGGCGCGCCCCGCGTCTGGAACGCCGACTCGACCCGCTGCTCGCCCACGTGGAGCGGCGCGGCGCGTTCTCCGTGCGGATCGGGCCCCCGCTCGTCGTGCGCCACTGGGAACCGGCGACCGTGGCGGCGGGCATCGCCGATCCCGACGCACGGCATCTGCGCGACCTCGCCCCCGACGGTGTGGACGGCTATGCGCTGGACGTCGCCGAGCGGCTGGGGCGGCTCGGGTGGCGGCGGTGCGCGGAGGAGGACGAGGGCGGCTTCGGGGTCGGTCAGCCGCGCTACGGCTGCCATGTACCGCTGGCCGGGCGGACGTCGGACGAGCTGCGCGCCGGACTCGCCCCGCACTTCGAGCAGTCGCTGCGCACGGCCGAGTCGGCGGGTGTGCGGGTCGGCTGGGGTGCGGCCGTCGATCTGCCGGACTTCCACCGCCTGTACACGCAGACGGCCGCCCACGACGGCTTCAAGGCCCGCCCGCTGGACTACTTCGGGCGGATGTGGAAGGCGCTGAACGCCGAGGACGACGACCGGCTGCGGCTGTATCTCGCCGAGTACGACGGCGAGGTCCTCTCCGCCGCGCTCATGATCAACGCGGGCCCCCGTTCCTGGCACTCGTACGCGGCCTCCGGTCGCCGGGGGCGTGAACTACGGCCCAGCAGCTCGCTGTTGTGGCGGATGCTGTGCGACGCGCGGGCCGCGGGCGCCGACGTCTACGACCTGCGGTCCATCGCGCCGGCGCTCACGGAGGGTCGGTTGCTGGGCCGGCTGCGCTTCAAGACGGGTGCGGGCGGCCGGGCCGTGGAGTACCTCGGGGAGTGGGAGCTGCCCGTGGGGAGTCAGGGGAAGGTGCTGCAGCGGGCGTTGAACGCCTATCTCGGGCGCCGGTGAGCTACCCGTTCCGGCCCTGCAGCCGCGCGGCCCGCTCCCTGATCTCCGGGAGGCGGGCGATGAGGGAGGCGCCGGGGCAGCTGGTCATGTAGGCGTCCTTGTGGCCGGCGAGGGCCGGGAGGGTGGCCGTGGCGCCGGCGCGGTAGCGGCTGAGGCTGTTGCTGGAGGTGAGCCGTACCCGGGCGCGCGGGTCGATGTCGGACAGGCCGAGTTTCCAGGCGGCGAGGGCGGCGATGGCGTCGGCCATGGCCGGGGGCACGGGGACGCCGGCGGTGAAGGTGCCGAGGGCGGCGATGCCGGCCGTACGGTGGTTGAAGCCCTGGGTGTGGGCGCCGGTGACGGCGCGGTCCGTGCCGCCCGCGCGGCCCTCGTAGATGGTGCCGCACCGGTCGACGAGGAAGTTGTAGCCGATGTCGTCCCAGTTCCGGGCGCCAGTCTGGCCCGCGTAGAGGTAGCGGATGATGCGGGGCGCGTCGGCGCAGTCGTAGCCGTTGGGCGAGTCGGTGTGGTGGACGAAGACCGCGAGGACCTTGTCGTCGTAGCGCGGGGGCGGCTGCGCGTGCCGCGCCAGGTCGTCCAGCCAGGCCGAGCGCGGCACGATATGGGGCTTCGGCGCGGAGTGAGCGGGAGCGGCGGGGCGGGCCACGACGGCCGGCGGGGCGGCCTGGCGGTCGGTCGCGCGCTGGACGCCGTCCACGCACAGCACGAGCCCGACGACCGCGGCCAGACCGGGCACACAGGCGACGAGCACGCGGGCGGCACGGGCCCCCTTCGACCTCCCCGCTCCCCCGGTTCCCCGCGATCTTCGGACACACATGCGTCCACTCTCGGCCGTATCCCCCGCGCCCGCGATGTGTGCTGTGCCACCCGGTGGAACCATCGTCCTGGTCCGCGACGTTTTTCCGGGTGGAAGGGGCAGGGGGGAGACACACACCCGCGCGGCTGATCATCGGGCCGGTCCCGCGCGTACATAGGGGTCTGAGAGAAAGGCGGCTCTGTGGACCTGCTCGACATCCTGCTGATGCTGGTGGTTCTGGCCTATGCGGCATCCGGCTACCGGCGGGGACTGGTCGCCGGCTGTGTCTCGTTCGCCGGGTTCGTGGGCGGGGCCGTCATCGGCGTGTGGGTGCTGCCGTGGATGATGGACCTGGTCGAGGCGGGGACGACCCGGGCGACCGTCACCGCGGTGCTGACCGTGCTGATCCCGGCGGTGGTGGGACACGAGCTCGCGGGGCGGCTGGCGCTGCGGCTGCGGCGGGAGCTGGACGAGGGGCCGCTCAGGGTGGCCGACGGGATCGGCGGTGCCGCCGCCAACTCGATCGCCGTGCTGATCGTGGCCTGGGTCGCCGCGAGCGTCCTCGGTGCCTCCTCCTCGCCGCTGGTGACCACCGCGATCCGGGACTCGGCGCTGCTGCGTTCGGTGCAGAACCTCATGCCGGACACCACGCCCACCTGGTTCTCCCGGGCCACCACCGCGCTGACGCAGGCCGGCTTCCCGCAGGTGTTCAACCCGTTCGAGAACGAGTCCACGGCCGAGGTGGCCAAGCCCACCGGCGACAGCGTCACCGCCCGTGCCACCAGCGCGGCCAAGCTCAGCACCGTCAAGATCGAGGGCGTCTCCGGCGACCAGGGCCGCGAGGGCAGCGGGTTCGTGTACGCCGCCGAGCACGTGATGACCAACGCGCACGTGGTGGCCGGCATCGACGACCCGACCGTCCGCATCGGCGGGGTGGGGCGGTCGTACGACGCGCGGGTGGTGCTCTTCGACCCGAACAAGGACGTGGCCGTGCTGTACGTGCCGGGGCTGAGCGCACCGGTCCTGAAGTTCGACGACGGGGCCGAGCGGGGCGACTCCGCGGTGGTGGCCGGTTATCCGCAGGACGGCGACCTCAATCTGCAGGCGGCGACCGTGGCCAACCGGGTCAACGCCACCGGGCAGAACATCTACAGCGACCGCATGGTGACCCGGGAGATCTACTCGATCCGCTCCACCGTGCGTCCCGGCAACTCGGGCGGGCCGCTGCTGACCACCGACGGCCGGGTCTACGGCGTGGTCTTCGCCCGCTCGACCTCCGACAACGAGACCGGCTACGTCCTGACGGCGGACGAGGTGGCCTCCGACGCGGCCCGGGCGGCCGGCGCGACGGCGCCGGTGGACACGGGCGACCTGGTCAGTTCCTGACCGTCACAGGGCGCACCCCATGAGGACGTCGTCCACGTACTCGCCCTCCAGCAGGAACTCGCCGGGCAGCACGCCCTCCACCACGAACCCCTCGGCCTCGTACAGCCCGCGGGCCGGGGTGTTGTGCCCGAGCACGCGCAGGGTCAGCCGGCGCGCCCCCTGCCGGCGGGCCTCCTCCCGCACCGCCCGCAGCAGCGCCCGCGCGACCCCGGCCCCGCGCGCCTCCTCGGCGACGACGAGTCCCTGGATCTGCCGGACGTGGGAGTTGCAGGCCAGCGGGGTCGGGTAGCCCAGCCGGATGTAGCCGACGACCGCGCCGTCGACCTCGGCGACCAGATGGTCCCGGGGCCCGAACCGCTCGTTGTAGAAGGGCTCGTACGGCGGCCGTGGGCGAGGCTGCACGGAGTGCAGCGGCGACCAGGTGACCCGGTCGAGACGGCCCAGCGTGTCCTCGTCGTCGAGGGTGGCGTGGCGTATGTGCGGTACCGGCATGACGGCCACCTTACGGCCGACCCGACCGGGGCTTTACGTGTGCGGCCAGCAGAATGGGGGCATGGAACGTGCGCGAATCGCGGTGACCGGTGCGTCCGGGTTGATCGGGGGTGCGCTGGCGCGGTCCCTGACCGCCGACGGGCACCAGGTGGTGCGGCTGGTGCGGCGGGCCGCGCGGGCCGCGGACGAGGTGTGCTGGGACCCCGAGGGGCGGTACGTCGACACGGCGGGGCTCGCCGGGTGCGACGCCGTGGTCAACCTCGCGGGGGCCGGTGTGGGGAACCGGCGCTGGACGGACGCGTACAAGGCGCGGATCCGGGCCGGCCGGGTGCTCGGCACCGCCGCGCTGGCCGAGGCGATCGCCGCGCTCGACGACCGGCCGCGGGTGTTCGTCAACGGCAGCGCGATCGGCTACTACGGCGAGACCGGCGACCGGGTGGTCGACGAGAGCGCGCCCGCCGGGAGCGGGTTCCTGCCGGAGCTGTGCGTGGAGTGGGAGGCGGCCGCGGCACCGGCGCGGGAGGCGGGCGTGCGGACGGCGTTCGTACGGACGGGTCTGGTGGTGTCGCGCAAGGGCGGCGCCTGGGCCCGTCTGTTCCCCCTCTTCAAGGCGGGGCTCGGCGGGCGGATGGGAGACGGGCGGCAGTACTGGTCGTACGTCTCGCTGCACGACGAGGTGGCCGCGATCCGGCATCTCATCGACACCGACGGGCTGTCCGGGCCGTTCAACGTCACCGCCCCGAACCCGCTGACGAACCGTGAGATCACCGAGGCCATGGGGCGCGTGCTGCACCGGCCCACGTTCTTCACCGTGCCGGCGCCGGCGCTGCGGACCGTGCTCGGCGAGATGGCCGGGGATGTGCTGGGCAGCGCGCGGGTGGTGCCGAGGAGGCTGCTGGAGTCGGGGTTCACCTTCGCGTTCCCGGACATCGAGGGGGCCATCCGGGCGGCGTGAGGCGGGCACGGCGAGGACGCGACGACCACCGTCGACCATATGCGACCGGTGTGCGACCGTGCCCTGTCCATGCGCGACTCCCCTTGACCGATCACAGCCCTAACCTCGACCCGAACTCGGGTATCCCCGGAGCCAGTTGGGGGCATGACGTCTCCACCGGCCGCGCAACCTCGAGGAGGGGCACGTGCTTGAGCCCGCGTACCAGGCGGACGTCGTGATCGTGGGGGCCGGGGTGGCCGGCCTCTCGGCGGCGCATCGGCTGACCAGCGCAGGAGTGACGACCGCGGTCCTGGAGGCCGCGCCCTGGGTCGGGGGTCGGATGTCGACCGAGAAGGTCGACGGCTTCCGGCTCGACCGCATCGGACAGCTGCTGTCCACGGCGTATCCCGAACTGCGTCTCACCCCCGGCCTCGACGCCCTCGTCCTGCGCCTCTTCGCCCCGGGCGTCCTCGTCCACAGCGACGGCCGCCGCCACCTCGCCGGTGCGGTGCCGAGCGCGGGGGGCGCACGGGGCGCACTGCACGCCGTACGTGCGCTGGCGAGTGCGCCGAGGGTGACCTCCCCGTCCTGGGTGCCGTCGCTCGGCCGGGCGGGCGGTACGACGGCTCCGGACGTGCCCCGGGTGCGCGCCGCGGCCCCGCTGGGCGGCGCCGTCGACCAGGCGCGGCTGACCGCGGCGCTGGCCCGGCTCGCGGGCATGCCCGTCGAACGCCTGCTGTCCCGGCCCGAGTTGCCCGCGGCCCAGGCCCTTGCCGCACGGGGTGTACCGGCCCGCACCATCGACGGGTTTCTGCGGCCCCTGCTCGCCGCCCTGCTGTGCGACCCGGAGCTGACGACGTCCAGCCGGTGCGCCGATCTCGCGCTCAGGGCCTTCGCGGGCGGGCGGCTGTGTCTGCCGGAGGGCGGCGCCGAGACGCTGCCGGAGCTGCTGGCGCGGGCGCTGCCGCCGGGCACCGTGCACACCGGCGTCCGGGTGACCTCGGTGTCCACCAACTCCGTCGCCACGGCCGAGCACGGGGAGATCCGGTGCCGGGCCGTGCTGCTGGCGACGGACGCGCGGGCCGCGGCCGGGCTGCTGCCGGGCCTGCGCGTGCCGGACTTCCACCGGCTGACGGTGGTCCACCACACCACGGACGAGCCGCCGGCGACGGGGGCGGCCCTTCTCCTCGACGCCGACCGCGGGGGGCCGGTGGCCCACACGGCCGTGGTCAGCGCGGTGGACCCGAACCGGGCGCCGGCGGGCCGGGTGCTGGTCTCCTCCACGGTCCTGGGGCCGCCCCCGGCCGACCTGGACACCGCCGTGCGCACGCATCTGGCGCGCCTGTACGGCACGTCGACGCGCCGCTGGGAGACGCTGGCCGTCCACCACACCGCCGAGGCCGTGCCGGCCATGCGGCCCCCGCACGACCTCCGCCGCCCGGTACGCCTCCTGGCCGGCCTCTACGTCTGCGGGGACCACCGGGACACCAGCACGGTCCAGGGAGCCCTGCACTCGGCCCACCGAGCCGCGACAGCCATCCTGACGGACCTGGGAGCTGCGGGCTCGACGCAGCAGGCGGACCCCCTCCCATCGACGAGGGCCGCCTGAAGAACTACCCCAGCGCCGCCACCTTGTCCCGATAACCCCTCACCGGTGCCGCGTCCTTGTACGGCTCCAGGCGGCGCTCGAAGTCCCTCACGTACTCGGTCGCCCGGACCGACCGCATGTCCGCCGCGGCGCTCGCCGCCTCCGCTCCCAGCGCGCACGCCTGGTCCAGCTCACCCAGGCCCAGGCGGGCGGAGGCGAGGACGACGCGGCAGAAGAGGCGGCTGCGGGCGTACGCCGGCGCACGCAGCTGCAGCGACCGCTCGGCGTGCTGCACCGCGGCCCGGAACTGCTGCAGATCCCGGTGCGCGTGCCCGAACTCGTCGGCCAGCTGCGCCTCGTCGAAGAACCGCGCCCAGTACGGCACCTCGTCCCCCGGGCGCGCCGCCTCCAGCGCGCGCTCGGCCCGTACCAGCGAGGCCGTGCAGTTGCGGACCTCGCCGAGCACGCCGTGCCCCCGCGCCTCCGCCGCGTGCAGCAGGGCCTGCACCACGGGCGGCGCGTTCGTCCCCGCCCCCTGCTGGGCCACGCGGGCGAGCTGGACCGCCTCCCGACCGTGCCCGAGATAGACGGCCTGCCGGCTCATGGTCACCAGGACGTAGGAGCCGTACGCCCGGTCCCCGGCCGCCTGCGCGAGCCGCAGCGCCTGCACGAAGTACCGCTGCGCGAGTCCGTGCGCGGCGATGTCGTACGAGGTCCAGCCCGCGAGCCGGGTGAGGTCGGCCGCCGCCGCGAACAGCTTGCGGCCGGTCTCCTCGCCGTAGGTGCCGCGCAGCATCGGCTCGCACTCGTGCTCCAGGTATCGCACGAGCGCCTGCCGGGCGTGTCCGCCGCCGTACATGTCGTCGAGGGTGCGGAAGAGCTCGCCGACCGAGCGGAGCGCGTTGATGTCGCCGCCGGTGACCCGCTGGCCGGGTCCGCGGTCGCCCTGTCCGCGCTGGCGCGGTACGGCCGGCCGGCCCTGTGGGGGCAGACGGGCGGGCTGTTCGGCGCGGGCCACCTTGTCGTCGGGCCGCCCGATCAGCCAGTCCCGGCTCGGCACGACCAGCCCGGCCGGCGTGAACGCGATCTTGCGCAGCTCGGCGTGCGAGCCGGAGTCCTTGCGCCACAGCCCGCTGACGATGTCGATGGCCTCCTCGGGCGTGCCGGCGAACTCCAGCCCGGCGTACACCGGCGCACACGCGTCGAGGCCGAGGTCCTGGGCGGTGAGTCTGCGCCCCAGGCGCCGGGTGAACACCTCGGCGATCAGGGCGGGAGTGGTGCCGCGCGGCTGCTGCCCGCGCAGCCAGCGCGTCACGGAGGTCTTGTCGTATCTCAGATCAAGTCCGTGTTCGAGACCGAGTTGGTCCACGCGCCGGGCGAGCCCCGCGTTGGAGAACCCCGCTTCTGCGATGAGCGCAGCGAGCTGTCGGTTGGGAGTGCGCTGCGCGGGTCGTTCCGTCATCTGCGGTGCGGTCTCCTGCCTTTCGGGCCTTCCCCGGGGCCGAGGTGGCCTCGAGAGCCCGGATTGCCTGTGAGCAGCCCTTATGGCCTCTGTGAACGGCGCGAATGTAGCGGAGAGTGAGCAGGCGGTCGCTCGCTTCCCCGTTCGTTCATCCGATCGTGTGAGGATTGGCCGCTGGGCTGACGCGTGACGGTCGGTCGTACAGTGGCGTAGGCACGTTTCGTGCCTTACGACCTTCTAGGGAGGCGCTTGCCGTGAGTGAGCTGCGGTTCGTCCGTATGGGATTCGGTGCCGAGGCCGTGGACTACCAGGTGGCGTGGGACGAGCAGCGCCGGGTGCACGCGGCGCGCTTCGCGGACGAGATCCCCGACACCGTGCTGCTCCTGGAGCACCCGCCGGTCTACACGGCCGGCCGGCGCACGGCGGACAACGAGCGCCCCCTCGACGGCACCCCGGTCATCGACGTGGACCGCGGCGGCAAGATCACCTGGCACGGCCCGGGCCAGCTGGTCGGCTACCCCATCCAGAAGCTCCCGCGTCCGGTGGACGTGGTCGCGCACCTGCGCCGGCTCGAAGAGGCGATGATCCGGGTCTGCGCGGAGTTCGGCGTCGAGACCAGCCGGGTGGAGGGCCGGGCCGGCGTCTGGGTCCTCGGCGACCCCGTGGAGCAGCGCCCGGCCCTGGGCGGGCTCTCCCTCGACTTCGACCCCCGCCTGGCCGACGAGGAGTTCGACCCCCGCCTCAACGGCCCCGAGTACGCCCCCTCCAACGCCGGCCAGCGCCGTGAGGACCGCAAGATCTGCGCCATGGGCATCCGGGTCGCCAAGGGCGTCACGATGCACGGCTTCGCCCTGAACGTGAACCCGGACACCTCCAACTTCGACAAGATCATCCCCTGCGGCATCCGCGACGCGGGCGTCACCTCCCTCGCGCACGAGCTGGGCCGCGAGCTGACCATCGCCGACGTACTGCCGGTCGTGGAGCGCCACTTGACGGACGTACTCGGGAACGCGGACCTGAGGCCGAGGGTGATCGAGAAGACACCGGCGGCCTGAACACGGGCCTGGGCTTTCAAATCCACGGGCGTACCCTTGAGCACGCCGAAGAATCAATCGCTAGGGAGCCGGTCGTGTCCGCAGTCAACCCCGACGGACGCAAGATGCTGCGCCTGGAGGTCCGCAACAGCCAGACCCCCATCGAGCGCAAGCCCGAGTGGATCAAGACGCGGGCGAAAATGGGTCCCGAGTACACCAAGATGCAGAACCTCGTGAAGAGCGAGGGCCTGCACACGGTCTGCCAGGAAGCCGGCTGCCCCAACATCTACGAGTGCTGGGAGGACCGCGAGGCGACCTTCCTCATCGGCGGCGACCAGTGCACCCGGCGCTGCGACTTCTGCCAGATCGACACCGGCAAGCCCGAGGCCCTCGACCGTGACGAGCCGCGCCGCGTCGGCGAGTCCGTGGTCACCATGGACCTGAACTACGCCACCATCACCGGCGTCGCCCGCGACGACCTGGCGGACGGCGGCGCCTGGCTGTACGCGGAGACGGTCCGCCAGATCCACGCCCAGACGGCCGGCCGCGAGGGCGGCCACACCAAGGTCGAGCTTCTCGCCCCCGACTTCAACGCGGTCCCCGAGCAGCTGGCCGAGGTCTTCTCCTCCCGCCCCGAGGTCTTCGCGCACAACGTCGAGACGGTCCCCCGCATCTTCAAGCGCATCCGCCCCGGCTTCCGCTACGAGCGCTCGCTGAAGGTCATCACCGAGGCCCGCGACGTCGGCCTGGTCACCAAGTCGAACCTCATCCTCGGCATGGGCGAGACCCGCGAGGAGGTCAGCGACGCGCTGCGGCAGCTGCACGAGGCCGGCTGCGAGCTGGTCACCATCACGCAGTACCTGCGCCCGAGCGTCCGGCACCACCCCGTGGAGCGCTGGGTCAAGCCGCAGGAGTTCGTGGAGCTGAAGGAGGAGGCCGAGCAGATCGGCTTCTCCGGCGTCATGTCCGGCCCGCTGGTCCGCTCCTCCTACCGCGCCGGCCGGCTGTACCAGATGGCCGTGGAGCTGCGTCAATCAGCTGCTCCGCAGCGGGGCGGCGCCTACGTCGCCTCCCAGGCGGTCTGATGGCACGGAGTGCCACTCCAAACGTGTGAATCTGCGCACAAATAGCTACCCATGAGTAGTGGCCGATTGAACGCGGTCCTGAACGTCCTCGCTGCTAGCGGCGTCGTCAGGGCCGCGTCAATGTTTTCGCGCCACGAATCAAGGCTTCATTGGTGTTTGACCGGTCGGTCACGCCCTGGTAACACCAATCAGTGACCCTGGTTGTACAGCCCGTGCACCACTCACCACAGCCGCCGATCCCGAGGGGGGACCTCGACCATGCAGGCCGCGCCGGTTCGCGCCACCGCCATCCCGTCGTTCACCGATGCACTCCGTGCCGTCGAGTCGTTGCTCATGAGCGGCGGCCAGCGCACCGCCCGCCGCAACGCCTGGACCTCCGTCCTGGAGGACCGCCGCCGCGCCAAGGACCGGGTCGAGGCCCAGCGCGTCCTCGACCAGTTCCCCTCCGTCCGTCCCTGAACCATCTCCCCCTCCCTTCCCGCTCCCTTCCCCCCTCCTTCCCGGCACTGCCGTCGTCGGCGCTTGTGGGGCCACGTAGACTTCGTGGCATGGCGAGGAAGGACAACGCGGCGGATGCCGCTAACCCCGGGCGACTGAAGCAGATCGCCCTGACGTACAAGATGACCCGCAAGGCCGACAAGAAGATCGGTCTTGTACTCGCGGCTGTCGGCATCGGCATCTTCGGTGTTTTCCTCGCGATCGGCTTCTTGATCGGTCACCCCATCTATCTCGGCATCCTGGGCCTGCTGCTCGCCTTCCTCGGAACGGCGATCGTGTTCGGGCGCCGGGCCGAGCGGGCCGCCTTCGGGCAGATGGAGGGCCAGCCGGGCGCCGCCGCGGCCGTGCTGGACAACATCGGCCGGGGCTGGACCACCACCCCCGCGGTGGCGATGAACCGCAGCCAGGACGTGGTGCACCGGGCCGTCGGCAAGGCCGGCATCGTCCTGGTCGCCGAGGGCAACCCGAACCGGGTCAAGACCCTGCTGGCCGCCGAGAAGAAGAAGATGAACCGCATCGTCGCGGACGTGCCGGTGCACGACATCATCGTCGGCACGGGCGACGGCCAGGTGGAGCTGAAGAAGGTGCGCACCACCATGCTGAAGCTCCCGCGCGTGCTGACCGGCCCCCAGGTGACCGCCACCAACGACCGGCTGCGCGCCTTGGGCGACCTGATGAGCAACATGCCGCTGCCCAAGGGCCCGATGCCGAAGGGCATGAAGCTGCCGAAGGGCGGGCCGAAGGCCCGCTGACCTTCCCTCGACCGACCTTTCTTGACGCGAAGGGGCGCCCGCAGGTGCGGGCGCCCCTTCGCGTTGTCCGGTGCGGTACGACCGGTCAGATACGCACCTCGACCGTGCGGGCCAGTCGGTCGTGCAGGCCCCTGCCGTCGCGGTCCCAGATGAGGGCCGGGATGGCGACGCACAGCAGGGCCGTGCGCAGGACGCTCCGCAGGAAGGTGGGCTGCCCCGTGGCCAGGTCGACCACGCGCAGGCCGAAGAGGCGCTTGCCGGGGGTGAAGCCGATCGTGCCTACGGTGAGGACGCCGAGGACGAAGAAGACCAGCAGCGCCCAGTTCCCGGTCGCGCCGGGTTGGTAGCCGTGCGTGATGAGACCGTATGCGATCAAGAGGCACAGCCCCCAGTCGACGGCCAGGGCGCCGAACCGGCGCCCGGGGCGGGCGATCGAGCCCGGTCCCTGCTCGGGCAGACCGAGCTGTTCGCCTCTGTATCCGAAGTCGACACCGGCGTCCTCGGCGGCCGCCCGGGGGCCCGAGAGCCACGATCCCACTGCTTCCCTCTTGTCCACGCGTCCACGGTACTGCCACCGTTTCGGGATACGGACAGGTGGGGTCAACCGGACCCGCTCCGGTTAACTTGTGCGAAACAAATGGGTCACGCCCGAGAAATCCCGCGTCCCTAGGGTCGAGGTCAGCGTGTGCCACCGCACTGGCCGCACGAACGAACTACCACCCCGGCAAGGCGGTCGGGAGTAGGAGGAGCTGGATGTTCCAGAACGCCGACGAGGCCAAGAAGTTCATCGCGGACGAGGACGTCAAGTTCGTCGACGTCCGCTTCTGCGACCTGCCGGGCGTCATGCAGCACTTCACGGTGCCCGTCGAGGCGTTCGACCCGGACGACGAGCTCGCCTTCGACGGATCCTCGATCCGTGGTTTCCAGGCGATCCACGAGTCCGACATGGCGCTGCGCGCGGACCTGTCGACCGCCCGGGTCGACCCCTTCCGCCGGGACAAGACGCTCAACATCAACTTCTTCATCCACGACCCGATCACGGGCGAGCAGTACTCCCGTGACCCGCGCAACGTGGCGAAGAAGGCCGAGGCCTACCTCGCCTCCACCGGTGTCGCGGACACCGCGTACTTCGGTCCCGAGGCCGAGTTCTACGTTTTCGACAGCGTGCGTTTCGCCACCACGTCGAACGAGTCCTTCTACCACATCGACTCCGAGGCCGGCGCCTGGAACACCGGCGCCCTCGAGGACAACCGTGGCTACAAGGTCCGCTACAAGGGCGGCTACTTCCCGGTCCCGCCGGTCGACCACTTCGCCGACCTGCGCGCCGAGATCTCCCTGGAGCTGGAGAAGTCCGGCCTGAAGGTCGAGCGCCAGCACCACGAGGTCGGCACCGCCGGCCAGGCGGAGATCAACTACAAGTTCAACACGCTGCTCGCCGCGGCCGACGACCTCCAGCTCTTCAAGTACATCGTGAAGAACGTCGCCTGGCGCAACGGCAAGACCGCGACCTTCATGCCGAAGCCGATCTTCGGCGACAACGGCTCGGGCATGCACGTGCACCAGTCGCTGTGGGCCAACGGCGACCCGCTGTTCTACGACGAGGCCGGTTACGCGGGCCTGTCGGACACCGCCCGGTACTACATCGGCGGCATCCTCAAGCACGCCCCGTCGCTGCTGGCCTTCACCAACCCGACGGTGAACTCCTACCACCGTCTGGTGCCGGGCTTCGAGGCGCCGATCAACCTGGTGTACTCGCAGCGCAACCGCTCCGCGGCCATGCGTATCCCGATCACGGGCTCCAACCCGAAGGCCAAGCGCGTCGAGTTCCGCGCGCCCGACTCCTCCGGCAACCCGTACCTGGCCTTCTCGGCCCTGCTGCTCGCGGGCCTGGACGGCATCAAGAACAAGATCGAGCCCGCCGAGCCGATCGACAAGGACCTCTACGAGCTGGCTCCCGAGGAGCACGCGAACGTCGCGCAGGTCCCGACCTCGCTCCCGGCCGTTCTCGACTCCCTCGAGCGCGACCACGAGTTCCTGCTCGCCGGTGACGTCTTCACGGCCGACCTGATCGAGACCTGGATCGACTTCAAGCGCGCCAACGAGATCGCCCCGCTGCAGCTGCGTCCGCACCCGCACGAGTTCGAGCTCTACTTCGACGTGTGATCGGCCCCTGAGCCGTCTTCTCGGCCTCGCCCCCGTTCCGGTTTCCCGGGACGGGGGCGTCGTCGTATGGTGTGCAGCACAGCTGTTCGACGGGGGCGGCGGTGTCGAGGGGGAGAGACGGGGATGGCCCAACAGGACGATGCCGAGCGGGAGTTCGACCTCTGGTGGGCGGACCGGGCGGAGCACAAGGAGCCCTCGGCGCGGGCCCGGATGCTGGCCGCGCGCTGGCGGGAGAACCCGCCCGAGCCGCAGCCCTTCCGCGCCGACCCCGGGCCGGTGACTCCGCGCAGGTCCTCGTGGATGTCGACGGCGCTGGTGTTCGGGACCGTGGCGGTGGTGATCGTACTGCTGGGATGGGTGCGTTTCCGAGCGCCGTACTAGGCCGGTCGCGGGGCCTCCCACAGGGACCTTTTGCAGCCCCTAGGGCCGTTCGGGACCACTTCATGGGACGCGCCAGGTGCACACTGGCAGTGGGACGAGTGCCTGACTGCGGGGTGATGCACAATGCAGAGCCGTTTCCGGAGCGACCGGCGGCTGACCGTGCGGATGACGGTCACGATGTTCCTGCTCGGATTGCTGTACGTGGCCTTCGTCGCCGCGTTGATCGTGTTGCTGAAGTCCTGGCTGCTGGTCGTGGTGCTGATGGCGGCCATGTTCGTCGCCCAGTTCTGGTTCTCCGACCGGATCGCGATGTTCGCCATGCGCGGGCGGGTCGTGGAGCGCGAGGAGTATCCCGAGCTGCACGCGGTGATCGACCGGCTGTGCGCGATCGCCGACATGCCCAAGCCCGTCGTCGCCGTGTCCGATATGGACATGCCCAACGCGTTCGCCACGGGACGCAACGCCGACCATGCCGTGGTCTGTGTGACGACCGGACTGCTGCGGCGGCTGGAGCCCGCCGAGCTGGAGGGCGTCCTCGCGCACGAGCTGTCGCACGTCGCGCACAAGGACGTCGCCGTCATCACCATCGCGTCGTTCCTGGGCGTGATCGCGGGACTGATCGTGCGGTTCGCCTTCTACTCCCAGCTGTTCGGCGGCGGACGCCGG
The DNA here is from genome assembly GCF_040612015.1 of Streptomyces sp. NPDC006476. Classification (NCBI taxonomy): domain Bacteria; kingdom Bacillati; phylum Actinomycetota; class Actinomycetes; order Kitasatosporales; family Streptomycetaceae; genus Streptomyces; species Streptomyces sp. NPDC006476. The sequence continues at coordinate 52,729 of NZ_JBEXPK010000037.1, forward strand.
GACCAGAACACCGCGGCGATCTTCGCCGCCGTCATGGGTGTGTCGGCGGCCGTCTACGCGATCAGCTTCCTGCTGATCAGGGCGCTGTCCCGGTACCGGGAACTGGCCGCGGACCGGGCGGCGGCGCTGCTGACCGGGCGGCCCTCGGCGCTGGCCTCCGCGCTGACCAAGGTCTCCGGCGACATCGCCCGGATCCCGACCAAGGACCTGCGGACCGCGCAGGCCTTCAACGCCTTCTACTTCACCCCCGCGACCGGCAAGGAGCCCGGCATCGAGCGGCTCTTCTCCACCCACCCGAGCCTGGAACAACGGCTCGACCAGCTGGGCCGGATCTCGGCCGAGCTGGGTGAGGCACCCACCCCCGGAAAGGCGTGATGCATGGGGCTCCTGGACATCCTGCTCGGCCGCACCAAGCCGGCTCTGCCCGACCTTGACCAGCTCTTCGCGCTGCCGTCGGCGGCCGTGACCCTCGAGGCCGCGGCCGGTTTCACACCGACCGGCACCGGCGCGGTGTGCTTCGCCACGGTCGAGGGCGCCGCCTTCGAGCAGACGCACCGGGAGGTCCAGGCCCTGCTGGACGCGGACGCCGACCGCGACGGACCGCCGGTGGAGCTGAGCCAGGACGAGTTCGGCTACTCCTGGCTGGTCTCGCGCCGCTCCCCCGAGCAGCTGTCGGAGCTCGTCAACGACCTCCACGCGGTGAACAGTTCGATGGAGGTCAACGGCTTCGGGCCACAACTGCTGTGTTCCCTGGCCGCGTTCGAGGGCGAGGGCGGCAAGCGGCTGGCGCTGGTGTACCTCTACAAGCGCGGCACGTTCTATCCGTTCGCGCCGCTGCCCGGTGCCGGACAGCGGCGCGACAACGCGCTAGAACTGCAGGTGAAGGCCGCGCTCGCCGGTGACCTGCGGATGGAACAGGACCTGAGCCGGTGGTTCCCGGTGTGGGGCGCACCCGGCTTGTAGTTCCGGCCTGTTGTCCTACTTGCCGCGCTCCTGCCGGCGCGCCTCGAGGGGGTGCTCACGCCGGTAGCGGCGCTCCCACTTGGCCTGCTGGTCACGGCGCTTGCGATAGGCCTGGTAGGTGGCGGGGGCCGATCCCGACGCGCCGCCTCCCCCGGAGGACGACGGCGAGGAGTCACGGCCGTACTGCAGGTAGAGGAAGAGGACGCCGGCCGCGGCCAGCCACCACACGTGGTTTCCGAATCCCAAGAGGACCAGGACGACGGTCCCGGCGATCAACATGGTGCCCATCACGGGCCTCCGTGAGCGTGGGTCGATGAGCGATCTGGACGTCCGACGGGGCGCTGGGGGAGGGCGTCCGTCCGTCGGTGCGTAGAGAGTAGCCCTGAGAGCGGGGGGTGATGCCTGCCCGGGGGCAAGCGGTGGTGAGCGGCTCCGCAACGCTTGTCCAGCGTAGGGAGACGGTCACTCCGCGTGCATCCCGTTTTTTCGGCGGCTACTGCGACCGGAGGTCCAGGCGGTGCTCCACCACCTCGCGGGCCACCTCGCTGAGGCGGCGGCGGTGGGAGCGGGCGTGGGCGCGCAGCAGGCGGAAGGCCTCGTCGACGGTGACCGAGAGGCGGGCGGCCAGCGTGCCCTTGGCCTGCTCGATGATGACGCGGCTGGTCAGGGCCTCACCGAGCTGGTCGGCGAGGGCGCGGCTCGCGGACAGGCGCCGCTCCCGGTCCAGGGTCCACCCGGCCACGTCGGTGAGGGACTGGCCCAGTTCCAGCAGCTCGGGGCGCGGCGCGGTCCTGCCGCGGCCCAGCAGCACCAGGGCGCCCAGGGTGTCGGCGCCGACGTGCAGGGGCAGGGCCGCGACCCGACCGTAGCCCAGCTCCAGGGCGCGGGGCGTGTAGCGCGGCCAGTCGCGGCGCGCCCGCTCCCCGTCGAGTTGGGTGTCCGGCACCGGGTGGCCGGTGCGATGGGCCTGCTGCCCCGGCCACTCGCCCCAGACGGCGGCGTCGCGGGCCAGTCGGATGAGGTCGGCGCCGGTGCCGGCCACCTGGGCGGCGGCGTGGTCGTCGGGGACGTACACGACGGTCGCGGCGAAGCCGCCGAGCAGTTCGGTGCCGTGGGTCGCGAGGGCCTCCAGGAGACCGGTGGGGTCGGAGCGCGCCGTGGTCTCCCCGCCGGCCGCGAGGTCGACGAACGCCTTCGCCAGCCGTTGCTGTGACACGGGGTTGATCATGACCTCTGTCCGCCTCCCGGGACGCTCGCCTCGACCCTGTCGGTCACGCGCTCTCCGCTGCCCTTTACGGGTTCCCGCTTCCGCTGTCCGACACCTCAGCCGAGCCGCAGCTCCCCGTTCAGCACCCGCTCGGCCACGGAGCGGGCGGAGACGCCCTCCGCGAAGGCGTGCGCCTTGATCAGTTCCAGTGCGTCGGCCACCGGGCAGTCGAGCTGCACGGAGACCATCCCGGCTGCCTGGTGCACCTGGGCGCGCAGGTTGGCCGCTCCGTACAGGTCGGGCTCGCCGTCCGGGCCGAGGATCATCGAGCGGGTGAGCGCCTCGGCGATCTCGATGAAGGAGTCCGTGCCGACGAGACCGGGGGCGGGGTCGAACACGGCGAGGGCGCCGACACAGGCGCCCGAGAGGCTGAGCGGTACGGCGGCCACCTTGTCGATGCCGAGTTCGGTCACCGCGGGACCGTAACCGGGCCAGCGGTGGGCCAGCGCCGCGCCGGCGGCCGTGATGGGGCGGACCTCGGCGGCCGCGTCCCGGGCCGGTCCCTCGCCGAGCAGGAACTCCAGTTCCTGGGCGGCGCGGGCGTGCTCGTCCGAGGCGGCCACGGTGAGCTGCTCCGAGGCCGCTGAGACCAGGGTGAGGGCGGCGCTGCCGGTGCCGCAGGCCTCGGCGACCCCGGTCATGAAGCGGGGCCGGGGAGTACCGCGCTGCCCGGCCCATTGGGCGAGCCGACCCGCGTAGTCGTCCTGGAGGCGTGCCGCGGTCAGATGGCAGTGTGCCGTCGACCGGTGGAGCTTGGCCATGCGCAGATGCGCCGCGCGCAGCGCCTCCGTGGGCGCCTCGGCGGCCAGGGCCTCGCACAGCTCGGCGCGGATGGTCTCAAGCGCCGAACGGGCACGCGCGACGGCGGCTTTCCGCTCGGCGGAAATCTTGCTCTGCGTCGCCCCGCCTTCGGTGGCCATACCGGGATCGTACGCCCCGCCCGTCATCCGGAGGCGTTGCTGCGGCCTCCTCCATGAGCAGGACCACTCCGCCGTTGTGGCCGTCGAAGGCTGCACTGCACCTGACAGGTGATTCTGCGGCCCAGGCGGTTGACCGCGGGCACCGGCAGCGGCACCCCTCGCTTGCCCGATTCGACGCACTGCCGGATGGTCTCGCGCAGCTTCTCGGTGGGCAGCCCGAACTCCAGACCGTAGAAGGACTGGTCCAGCACCTCGTCGGGGCGCAGGCCCCTTAGGTCCACCGCGCCGCGGTTCCCCGGGTCTGCTCGTGGTCCTCGGCGAGCTTCACGGTCAGCGGCGTACGGCGGCTCAGGACGTCCGCGATGACCGTGCGATGCCGCGGGTCGAGGTGCTGGACGCTCAGCACCGGCACCGGCAGGGCGGCGTCCAGGCCGCCGAGCAGGGTGATCAGGCCGTTGATGCCGCCGGCCGAGGAGGCGACGGCGACGACCTCGAAGCCGTCGGACGGGCTCGCGGAATGTTGCACCCGGCCGGCGTAGACCCGCAGGTCACACCTCGGGAGCCGCCCGGATCACGCCGGCGGCGATCGCTGCGCCCAGGGCGGCGTGGTCCGCGGTGTTCTGGTCGGCGTAGGCGAGGGCGAAGTCGGCGACGGCGTGGTCGAAGGTGTCGGCGCCGCCGAGGTAGGCGGCGATGGCGACGCGGTCGCCGGAGCGGGCGTGGGCGCGGGCCAGGGCGGTGCCGCACAGCCGGGCGTAGGCGAGCAGGTCGCCGGGGCTCATCCCGGCGACGTCGGCGGAGCCCTTCATGTCCCGCAGTTGCCGCCAGTAGAAGGAGCGTCCCTGCGGCCCGCTCATCCACCCGAGGAAGACGTCACCGGCGGCCTGCAGCAGGCGTTGTCCGGCAACCACGCGGTGCCCGGGATGGACGTACGGGCCGGTCGGCAGATGGTCCTCCAGTACGGAGGTGCGGGCCTCCTTGATCTGCAGGAACAGCGGGTCGTCGGTGTCGCGGCCGGCTAGCAGCACGACGAAGCAGCGCAGACCGACGCTGCCGACGCCGACGACCTTGCGGGCGGCGTCCACGAAGCGGTAGCGGTCCAGCAGCAGACGGCGCTCCTCGGAGAGGGTGGAGCGGTAGTCGCTGAAGATCTTGCGCAGGGAGGCCGTGTCGGAGGCGCCGGCGGGTTCCAGCAGCGGCGGGTCGTGGACGATGCGCCGCCTGCCGTCAACGACCTCGGTCAGCTTGCCGACGGCCTGCAGGCTGGTGCGGCGGCGGGCGCGGGTGAGGCTGGCGGCGACCTGGCGGCGCCGGCGCGCGGAACGCGCGAGCGGCAGCAGGCGGTCGGCGTCGATGCGCTCGTACCAGACCTCCAGCTCACCTCGCGCGGCCAGCCGCCGCATGGTGGTCCGGTACGACGTGACCGCCTCCGTCGCCGCGCGGCGCACCTTGTCCTCGGTGTGGCCGTTCTCCCGGCCGGCGACGACGACGCTGGCGGCGAGCCGTTCGACGTCCCACTCGAAGGGGCCGGGGAACGTCTCGTCGAAGTCGTTGAGATCGAAGAGCAGCGTGCGCTCCGGCGACGCGTACAGCCCGAAGTTGAGCAGATGGGCGTCACCGCACAGCTGCACGGTGAGCCCGGTGTGCGGCCGGGAGGCCAGATCGGCGGCCATCACGGCGGTCGATCCGCGCAGGAAGGCGAACGGCGACGCGGCCATCCGCCCGTAGCGGATCGGCAGCAGTTCCGGCAGCCGGTCCCGCCCCTGCCGTTCCAGTACGGCGACGGGGTCGTCCCGGTCGACGGGCGCCACCCACCCGGCGTGCGCGGACCGCGAGACCCGCTTACGGGCGGCCTTGCCCTGTTCGGCTCGGTCGGCAGGGGAACTCACGCGACCCACCGCACAACCCCGTACCGCCCCATCACGCCTCCCACCACCTCGGCTCATCGCCGCGCCGCCTCTTTGATCGCAGTGAAGGCGGGGACGGGGGTGAGCGCATGCCGGGTACGGCGATCGGGTGACGGGAGGGGGTACGGTCGCGGATGCGCGTACCGGGACGGCGGGCGGACGCCGGCGGGAAGGAAGGCCGATCCATGATCCTCCCGAAGATCAGGGACCCTCGCTTCGTGACCGTCCGCCGTGGGGGGACCCTCACTGACGCGGATCACCGTCTCCTCGCCCTCTGGGCGGCGGACTGCGCGGAGCACGTCCTCGGCCTCTTCGAGTCGGCTCGCCCCGAGGACCCCCGACCGCGCCGGGCGATCGAGCAGGCCCGCGCCTGGGTGCGGGGCGAGGTCCGGATGATGGAGGCCCGTGCGGCGGGCGGTCATGCGATGGGAGCCGCTCGAGATCTGCGGGGCGCGGCACGGCACGCCGCGTACGCGGCCGGCCAGGCCGCGGTCGTCGCACACGTCGCCGCGCACGAGCTCGGTGCGGCCGCCTATGCGATCAAGGCCGCGCGCGCTGCCGTGCCGGAAGAGGAGAGCGCGGCCGCGGGACGGCTGGAGTGCCGGTGGCAGCGCGACCGGCTCCCGGAGGCGATCAGGGAGCTCGTACTCGACGACCAGCGCCTGCGCAACGACATCTGCTGGTCGGTCTTCGACTGCTGAGGCCGATCCACGCGGGCGGCGGCTCCGGCGGTGGGCGTTGTCAGTGGGGTTAGCCAAGATGGGAACACGGGTGCCGTGACGGGCGGAGGGTGTGATGGGTGACGGGGAGCGGTACATCGGGGTGGCCGAGCGGCGGGCGCGGCTGGCGGTGCGGCATCGGCTCGCGGCGGGGGCGCGGGGCGGCTCCCCGGAGGACGTCGCCGGTTCGCTCGTCGCGCTGCACGGGACGGACCCGGCGACCGTGTATCTCGCGGTGGGCGCGCGGCTGACGGACGCGGCGCGGACGGTGCCCGAGACGGAGCGGGCGCTGTACGACGACCGTTCCCTGGTGCGGATGCACGGCATGCGCCAGACGGTGTTCGTCTTCCCCACCGACCTCACCGCGGTCGTCCACGCGTCGACGGGCCTCGCCGTGGCCGCCAAGGCCCGCGCCAAGCTGGTGCAGGACATGGCGAGCGCGGGGGCGCCGGACGCGGCCTGGCTGAAGGAGGTCGAGGAGTCGCTGCTGGCCGCCCTGGCCCGCCGCGGCCAGGCGACGGCGACCGAACTCGCCCAGGACGACCCCCGGTTGCGGGAGCAGTTCGCGTACGCGGCCGGCAAGAGCTACGAGGGCGTCCACACCGTCTCGGGCCGGCTGCTGCGGGTGCTGGGTGTCGAGGGCAAGGTGGTCCGGGGCCGCCCGCTCGGCTCATGGACGTCGAGCCAGTTCCGCTGGGCGGTGGCGCCGGCGCATCCGGAGCTCGATGTGGCCGAGGCGCAGGCGGAGTTGATGAGGCGTTGGCTGGCCTCGTGCGGACCCGCGACCGAGGCCGACCTGAAGTGGTGGACGGGGTGGAGGGTCACCGACGTCCGGCGCGCGCTGGCGGCGATCGGGGCGCGGGAGGTGTCGGTCGACGAGGGCCGGGCGTACGTCACCGCGGACGACGTCGCTCCGGAGGGGTCCGTGGAGCCCTGGGCGGCACTGCTGCCCGCGCTGGATCCCACGGCGATGGGCTGGCAGGCACGGGACTGGTATCTGGCGTCGGAACTGCGGCCCTTGCTGTTCGACCGCAGCGGCAACGTGGGGCCGACGGTGTGGTGGGACGGACGGGTGGTCGGGGGCTGGGCCCAGCGCGCCGACGGAGAGATCGCGTGGCGGCTCCTCGACGAGAAGGGCGTGGGACACGAGGCGAAGGCGGCGATCGCCGCGGAGGTGGAGCGGTTGCGGGCCTGGATGGGGACGAGCCGGGTCACACCCCGCTTCCCGACGCCGGTGGACAAGGAGTTGGCGAGGGGGTAGCGGGCGGACGTGCCGGGCGCCCCGTGTGCGGCGCCCGGCACCAGCCTCATCGGCTGTAGCGCATCAGCGCCCGCACCATGTGGCACGTCGTGTCCGACGGCGGGTGGACTCCGATCAGTTCCGCCGTGTGCCGGATCGTCTCGTTGCGGGCCTGGTTCGGCATGTAGACGCCCGAGTCGAGCAGGGCGATGGCGAGACGCATCGCCTTCAGGCGCCGGTTGTGCGTGACGTACCACTCGCGGGGCCGGCCGGGCGGCAACGGGCGCTTCTCCACGGGTTCGTACGGCAGGTCGAGCAGGACGGGGCGCTTCACAGTGGACTGGGTCGGCTTCGGCTTCAGTGCGGCAGCGGGCACAGGCATCCTCCTGTCGCGGACAGGGTGTCCACCAGGGCCTTCGACGCCCCGGCAACACCCTCGAACACTTCTTCTAGTGTACCGCCCGCCACTGACAAAAGCCCCTGGCCACAAGGGCTTTCGGCGCTCCCCTCGCGTACCGTTGGCCCCATGGAGATCTGGATCAACCCGGCCTGTTCCAAGTGCCGCAGCGCCGTCAGCCTGCTCGACGCCGAGGGCGCGGACTACACCGTCCGCCGCTACCTGGAGGACGTACCGAGCGAGGACGAGATCAGGGACGTACTCGACCGTCTCGGGCTCGAACCGTGGGACATCACCCGCACCCAGGAGGCGGACGCGAAGGAGCTCGGTCTCAAGGAGTGGGCGCGGGACGCCGGTTCGCGGGACCGGTGGATCAGTGCACTCGCCGAGCGTCCCCGGCTGATCCAGCGTCCGATCATCACGGCGGACGACGGCACCGCGGTGGTGGGCCGCACCGAGGAGGCCGTACGCGAGGCGCTGTCGCGGGAATGACCGACGGTCGGGTGACCGACGGTCGAGTGACGAACGTTCGAGCGACCAACGCAGGTGTGATGCAGGTTACTTCAGGGACTCGTGTAACCACTGAGTAACCTCGTTCGGTATCTCGTACATAGCGACGTACGCTCCCCTACCTCTTCAGGAGGCGCGCATGTCGCGTAGGAGAACTGTCAGTACGAAGAAGAAGCTCGCGGTCCTGGTGAGCGCGGCGGCGGTGGCGGGCGGTGGGGCCTTCGCCATGGCGTCGACCTCGAACGCCGCACAGACCCCGCCGGCCGCGAAGACCCTGTCGGCCGCAAACTCGACGGTCTGTCAGGGGCTCGCTACCGCGCTCGGCAACAACCAGAGGTTCATCGCCGGGCAGAAGGCGAATCCGGACGCGCAGTCCGCCGCCCGGATCGCCAACCGTGAGGCGGTCATCGCGCAGATCAAGGTCCAGCAGCAGGCGTCGGGGTGCGCGGTTGGGGAGTCGGCTCAGGACTCCCAGGCCACGCAGCCCGCACAGCCCTCGCAGCAGCAGACCGCACAGCCGGCGCAGACGGCTCCCGCGGGAAACGCGAACTCCGGGGCGGGCGCGAACACCGGTGGCGGTGCCGCCTCCGGCTCCGCCCGGCAGGTCTGCAAGGGCTCCACCGTGACCCTCTCCGGCGAGGCCGGGGCGCCTGCCGCGTCCAGCAACCAGTTCCCCGCGGGGACGACGCTGAAGGTCACCAACCTGGACAACAACAAGTCCACGACGGTGAAGGTCACCTCGGTGTCCGGCAGTTGCGCCCTGCTCAACAACGCGGCCTTCGAACAGGTACGGGAGCCCGGCAAGTTCCTGATCCGGCGTGCGCTGATCGAGAAGGTGGGGTGAGGCTCAAGGGTTCAAGAACTCCGTGAGGCGGCGGCCGAGTTCGGCGGGTGCGGACTGCGGCAGCGCATGATGGGAGACACCGGGGAGGACCACCGTCTCCACGTGCGGCAGCAGCGCATCCGCCGTCCCCGCCACCTCGTACGTGTCATGTGTCCTGCTGTTCTCGGCCAGGAACAGCAGGACCGGCATGTCCAGCGCGCGCAGCGCGTCCGGGGCCGGGCGCGGACCGGTCACCGGCTTCGACACGGAGGGGAAGCCGGCGGCCGCCTCCTGGAGGCGGAGCCAGTCGGGGTCGAGGGGTGCTCCCCCGGTCTCCCACTCCAGGAACGCCCTGGCCCTGCGGGGCGTGGGCCGCAGCACCGACGGCAGGGCGTGCAGCAGGTACGCCGGCCGGAAACCGGTGAAGCAGGTCGTGGGGTCCAGCAGGAAGAGGCGGCGCACACGCGTGGGTGCGTGCAGGGCGTAGTGCAGCGAGATCCAGCCGCCGTACGAGTGCCCGCCCAGGTCCGTCTCGTCGATTCCGAGCCCGTCCAGGACCGCGTCCAGCCAGACCACCAGGTCGGCGACCGTACGGGGGTGACGGTCGCCGGCCTCGGTACCCCGCCCGGCACAGCCGGGGAGGTCGACGGCGAGGACACGGCGGGTACGGGCGAGCTCGGCGGCCTGGGCGTACCAGCTCGCCGAGGTGGCTCCCCCGCCGCCCGGGAGCAGGAGGACGGCAGGGGCATGGAGCGGGCCGCAGACATTGACGTGCGCCGTGCCGAAGGGGGTGGGCACGGTCACCACCTCCCGCTCGGCGGGCCACTTGGCCATGACCTTGTCGTACGCCGCCAGGAAACCGTCGGTGTCGAACGCGTCCTTCATGGTCACGCCTCTCTGTTCCTCGCTCGGCCATTACCTCGCTCGGCCATTACCTCGGTCGGCCATTACCTCGCTCGGCTATTATCTCGTTTGGCGAGATTCTTGTGGAGCGAGACGATACCGGAGAAGCACATGCAGCCCCAGGGCCCGGAGCTGGAGCTCGTCCATCTGCTGCGCGCGACGGTCGTCGAACTGGGCCTGCACAGCGCGCGGTTCGCGGCTCGCACCGGCATGCATCCCACCGACGTACGCGCCCTGATCGCGCTCATGGACGCTTCCCGGGCCGGTGAGGAGATGACGGCCGGGCGGCTCGGGGCCGGGCTCGGGCTGAACTCGGCGGGGACCACGGCGCTGGTGGACCGGCTGGAGCGGGCGGGACATGTGCGGCGGGTGCGAGCGGTCGGCGACCGGCGCAAGGTGCTCGTCGAGGTGGACGAGCGGGCCGTCGCGCTCGGGTGGGAGCATTTCGGGCCGTTGATCGGCCGCGTGGTGGAACTGCTGCGTGTGTACGACGAGCGGGAGCTGGCCGCGATCCGGGGGTTCCTGGAGGGGGTGCGGGAGGCGGCGGGCGGGGAGGACTGAGCGGGGTGGCGGTCTCACACCGTGAATCGCGCCACACCATCGCCAGGTAACACGGGGTTCACATTCGAGCAATCGACGGGAAATCGCCTGTTGACAGGCTCGCGGGCATCACCGCGGCGTCCCAGTGCCGCAGCGCCGCAGCACCCGCAAGTGCGTCAGACACACCCCCGAAGGAAGTGGCCCGTGACCTTCAAGGCTGAGTACATCTGGATCGACGGCACCCAGCCGACCGCCAAGCTCCGTTCCAAGACGAAGATCATCGCGGGTGAGCCCGCCGGTCTGGACGCGCTGCCGATCTGGGGCTTCGACGGGTCCTCCACGAACCAGGCCGAGGGCCACGCCTCGGACCGTGTCCTCAAGCCGGTCTTCACCTGTCCGGACCCGATCCGCGGCGGGAACGACGTCCTCGTCATGTGCGAGGTCCTCGACATCGACTTCACGCCGCACGAGTCCAACACCCGTGCCGCGCTGGCGGAGGTCGCGGAGAAGTTCGCCGCGCAGGAGCCGATCTTCGGCATCGAGCAGGAGTACACCTTCTTCCAGGACGGCTACCCGCTCGGCTTCCCCAAGGGCGGCTTCCCGGCCCCCCAGGGCGGCTACTACTGCGGTGTCGGCGCGGACGAGATCTTCGGCCGTGACGTCGTCGAGGCGCACCTGGACAACTGCCTGAAGGCGGGCCTGGGCATCTCCGGCATCAACGCCGAGGTCATGCCCGGCCAGTGGGAGTTCCAGGTCGGCCCGCTGGCCCCGCTCGAGGTCGCCGACCAGCTCTGGATCGCCCGCTGGCTGCTCTACCGCACGGCCGAGGACTTCGGCGTCTCTGCGACGCTGGACCCGAAGCCGGTGAAGGGCGACTGGAACGGCGCCGGCGCGCACACCAACTTCTCCACCAAGGCGATGCGCGAGGGCTACGACGCGATCATCACCGCCTGTGAGTCGCTGGGCGAGGGCTCCAAGCCGCTCGACCACGTCAAGAACTACGGCGCCGGCATCGACGACCGTCTGACGGGTCTGCACGAGACCGCCCCGTGGAACGAGTACTCCTACGGCGTCTCCAACCGCGGCGCCTCGGTCCGTATCCCCTGGCAGGTCGAGAAGGACGGCAAGGGTTACATCGAGGACCGCCGTCCGAACGCCAACGTGGACCCGTACCTGGTGACGCGTCTGATCGTCGACACCTGCTGCTCCGCGCTGGAGAAGGCCGGCCAGATCTGATCCGCTCGGCTCCGCCCAGGGGGCGCCCACCGTCGCGGTGGGCGCCCCCTGGCGTTGACGGGCGGGGCGGCGGTACCGGCGACTTCATGTCAAGGAAACGTCCAAGCAGTGAGAGGAGTCTCCTCGTGGGGGCCCGTGTCTGCTTCAATGGGACCATGGCCGGCTTCCAGAACCACACCGCGACGGGTCGCACCGACCTCGAGCCGTTCTGGCCTTCCCGTCAGCACCACGACTTCGACCGGGTGTGTTGCCGCGCGATGAACGCGCCGGCCCTCTAAAGCCGTACAGGTCTCGAGCCGTACACGGTCTTCGGCCGACGCGAACGAGTACGTCCCCTCCGACGAACCTCTCGCGCGAAAGAGCTGACCTCTCATGGCGATCATGCGTTCCGTACCCACCGCTCCGCTCAACACCCCCTCCCCCACCGGTTCCCGGCACCGTCTGCGGGCCGTGGACCGGGACGAGGTGATCGACGTGGCGGAGTTCCTGCCGCCGGGTGCCACCTGGCTGCCCGCGCCCCAGCACACCCTGCCCACGCTGCCCGGACAGCCGCCGATGGTCGGCTACCTCGTCCTCATCCCCGCCGACCGGCCGCACCTCGCCCCGGCCGGCCTCGCCGCGGAGGACCCCGCCGACACGGCGGAGGCCGGTCCGGAGACCGAGGCGCTCGTCCGGATCGACCCCGTGCAGCGCACCGCCTCGGTGGACGGGCGCGAACTCGACCTGACCTACCTGGAGTTCGAGCTGCTCGCCCACCTGGTCACGCACCCCGGCCGGGTGCACACCCGCGACCAGCTCGTCACCACCGTGTGGGGCTACGGGCACGTGGGCGACGGCCGTACGGTCGACGTCCACATCGCCCGGCTGCGCCGCAAGCTGGGCGCCGAGTACCGGCAGGCGATCCAGACCGTCCGCCGGGTCGGCTACAAGTACACCCCGCCGACGGGCCGTTGATCTGCTGACGGCAGAGCACGGTTCCCTCCCGCGGACGGGCCGGGCACAGCCACCGGTATGAGACTTCTGGTGCTGGGTGGTACGGAGTTCGCGGGACGGGCCGTCGTCGAGGCGGCCCTCGGGCGCGGCTGGGAGGTGACCGTCCTCAACCGGGCGCGGCAGCGGCCCCCGGCCGGTGTGCGGGCCCTGCGGGGCGACCGCACCGCGGCCGACGGGCTCGCCGCCCTCGCGGAGGACACCTGGGACGTCGTCGTCGACACCTGGTCGGCCGCGCCCCGGGCCGTGCACGATTCGGCGCGGCTGCTGCGGGGCCGCGCCGGGCGGTATGTGTACGTGTCCACCCGCTCGGTGTACGCCTGGCCCGCGCCGGCCGGGTACGACGAGAGCGCGCCGCTGGTCGAGGGCGCCGAGCCCGATGCCGGCCAGGAGGACTACGCCCGCGACAAGCGGGGGGCAGAGATCGCCGTCGTGGACGCGTTCGGCGCGGACCGTTCCGTGCTGGTACGGGCCGGGTTGATCCTCGGACCGTACGAGAACATCGGGCGGCTGCCGTGGTGGCTGGGGCGGATCGCGCGGGGCGGGCCGGTGCTGGCGCCGGGACCGCGGGAGCTGCCCCTGCAGTACGTCGATGTGCGGGACCTGGCCGAGTGGGTGCTGGGGGCGGCCGAGCGGGAGCTTCAGGGTGCGTTCAATCTGACGAGCCCTCAGGGGTACGCCACCATGGGGTCGTTGCCGGAGGCGTGCGTGGAGGTGACCGGCGGACCGGCGGAACTGCGGTGGGTGGAGCCGGAGGTGGTCCTCGACGCCGGGATCGAGCCGTGGACGCAGTTGCCGGTGTGGGTGCCGGCGGGGAGCGACATGCATGACGTCCTGCACTCCGCGGACGTGTCCCGGGCGGTGGGGGCGGGGTTGAGGTGCCGGCCCGTGGAGGAGACCGTCGCCGACACCTGGGCCTGGCTTCAGGGGATCGGGGGGACCGCGCCGCAGCGGGCGGATCGGCCGTCGGTCGGGCTGGATCCGGTGGTGGAGGCGAAGGTGCTGGGCGGGCGGTGACCGGATCCCGTACCCGGCGTGCTGTGACCGGATCCCGGGCCCGGGGTGTATCTGGCACCACCCCGTGAGCGGGGGGCCTGGCCCCGTGACCCCGGGCGCACGGGCCAGCGAGACTGCTGGCATGAACACCAACACGAAAAGCGGCTCTCTTTCCACGAGGGCCCGGGACGTCGTCGTCGCGGCGGGGCGGGGGTTCGTGCTGGCTCTGGTAAGTCTTCCGGGGGCGGTGCTGGGATTCACCCTCGCGCTCGTGTCCATCGCGCTCGTCCCGGTCGGAATCGGGCTGGTCACGACCCCGTGGGTGCTGAACCGGGTGCGGGCGTTCGCGGACTGGCGGCGGAAGGTGGCGGCCGAGTGGTGCGGGGTGGTGATCCCGTCGGCGTACCAGCCGGTCCCCGAGGGCAGGCCCTGGACGCGGACGTACACGTTGCTGCGCGACCCGGCCGTGTGGCGGGACCTGCGGTGGCTCCAGGTCGACATGACGGCGGGGTACGTCACCGCGGTGCTGCCGGTGGTGCTGTTCCTCTACCCGCTGGAGGGGATCGCGGTCGCGGCCGGGCTGTGGCGGCCCCTCTCCCAATGGGGCGGGTACTGGTACGGGTTCGTCCATGTCACCGACCAGTCCTCCGCGTTCGGCGCCGGCGCGCTGGCCCTCGTGCTGCTCGCCCTCACTCCCCTCGCTCCACGACTGGTGACCGCCCATTTCCGGCTCACCCGTTCCGTACTGGGCGCCAGTCAGCGTGAGCTGGCCGAGCGGGTGCGGGTGCTGACCGAGACGCGCAGGGACGCCGTGGACTCCTCGGCGGCCGAACTGCGGCGCATCGAGCGGGACCTGCACGACGGGGCGCAGGCACGGCTGGTGGCGATGGGCATGGATCTGGGCACGATCGAGACGCTCCTGGACAAGGATCCGGCGAAGGCGAAGCAGTTGCTCGCCCAGGCCCGCCAGTCCTCCGTGGACGCGCTGGCCGAGCTCAGGGAACTGGTGCGCGGCATCCATCCGCCGGTGCTCGCCGAACGCGGACTGGGTGACGCCGTACGGGCGTTGGCGCTGCGGCTGCCTGTTCCCACCGAGGTGAACGTCGAGTTGGGCGGGTGCGCCGAGGCGCCGGTGGAGGCCGCCGCCTACTTCGCGGTCAGCGAGGTCCTCACCAACGCGGTCAAGCACTCCGGCGCGGACCGGATCTGGATCGACCTGCACCACGAGGACGGGCGGCTGCGGGTGACCGTCACGGACAACGGCAAGGGCGGTGCGGTGATCGGGGCCGGTTCGGGGCTGGCCGGGGTGGAACGACGCCTGGGTACATTCGACGGCGTCCTGGCCGTCAGCTCTCCCGCCGGCGGTCCCACCATGGTCACCATGGAGATCCCTTGCGCGTTGTCCTAGCCGAAGACCTCTTCCTGCTGCGGGACGGACTGGTCCGTCTCCTGGAGGCCCACGACTTCGAGATCGCCGCCGCCGTCGAGTCCGGCCCCGAGCTCACCCGCGCGCTGGCCGAGCTGGAGCCGGACGTCGCCGTGGTCGACGTACGGCTGCCGCCGACCCACACCGACGAGGGGCTGCAGTGCGCGCTCCAGGCGCGCCGGAGCAGGCCCGGGCTGCCGGTGCTGGTGCTCTCGCAGCACGTGGAGCAGCTGTACGCGCGTGAGCTGCTGGCGGACGGCAGCGGCGGGGTGGGGTATCTGCTCAAGGACCGGGTGTTCGACGCGGAACAGTTCGTGGACGCCGTACGCAGGGTGGCGGCGGGCGGTACGGCGATGGATCCGCAGGTGATCCAGCAGCTGCTGTCCCGGCGGGCCGCCGACGACCGGCCGCTGGCCCGGCTGACCCCCCGCGAGCTGGAGGTGCTGGAGCTGATGGCGCAGGGACGGTCCAACGCGGCGATCGCCGGGCAGCTGGTGGTGACAGAACGGGCGATCGCCAAGCACACCTCCAACATCTTCGCCAAACTGGACCTGGAGGTGTCGGACGACGACAATCGTCGCGTTCTGGCCGTCCTCGCCTATCTGGACCAGGGCCGGTGATTGACCAGCGATTTTCCGTAACTTCTGCTGCTCAGGCGGCGGTTGGGACACCAAGGACTGGTAAACCTCTGATTTGTTTGTGGGGTGGCTGAACACCCCTGAGGCGGCGCCCGTATCAATGGGCGCCGCTTCACTCCTGTCGGGCGCCTCGATGCCCCGCCAAGCCCGCAAGGAAGTCAGAGGAGTTCCATGGGACGCAACAATCGAAAACGCCGTACGCCGCTGGCCACCAAGGCCATAGCCGCATCGGCGGCCCTAGCGCTCGGTGGGGGCGGGCTGATCTGGGCGAACTTCTACGCCTCGGCGCACGAGTCCAACAACTCGGGGCAGAACCAGACCAAGGCCGCCGCCGCGACGGTGGCGACCATCGCCTGCCCGGACGTCGGCCAGAAGCTGACGAACGTGCCGGCCAAGGCCCAGCAGGGCGTGGCGACGGAGCTGGCGAACCTCGACAAGCAGATCACCGAGGCCTACGCCCGGCTCGCCTCCACGCGTCAGGCGCAGACGCAGGACGCCAGCTTCGTGCAGAACGCGATCGTCGGCCCCCTCAAGGAGAAGCGGGCGGCGACCCTCGACCGGATCCGCATCGACATCCAGCGTGTCGGCGGCCAGGTCGACGCGGCCGGGCTCCAGGCCCTCGCCGCCTGCACGACGATGACCACCAACCAGACCACCGCCGGCCAGGGCAACGGACAGGCCGGCAACGGTCAGGCCGGCGGTGCCCAGAACATCGGCGGTCAGGCCGGCAACGGTCCGGTCGCGGCCGACTTCGTGGACATCACGAAGGTCCAGCCGAACGTCGCCGCCAAGCCGCGTGCCAACGGCAACGGCTCGAAGGGCACCTTCGTCACCCGGTGCGGTGTCAACGCGAACAAGAACCACAACACCGACAACGTCATCGTGGCGCCCGGCGTGACCAACGGCGCGCACCACCTGCACGACTACGTCGGCAACCAGAAGGTCAACGCGTTCGCGACGAACGACTCGCTGATCAAGGACCAGACCAGCTGCCAGAACCAGGGCGACCTGTCGGCCTACTACTGGCCGGTCGTGCGTATCCAGGACGGTACGCAGGACTTCGACCAGAACGCGGACGGCGGCGGCAAGGAGGGCAACGTCGGCAAGATCCTGACGCCCGTCCAGGCGCAGATCAAGTACGTCGGCTCGCCCACCAGCAAGGTCACCGCGATGCCGCAGTTCCTGCGCATCATCACCGGTGACGCCAAGACCACGACCAATGGTCTGGCGAACGCCAACGCGCACTGGTCCTGCACCGGCTTCGAGAACAAGGTCCAGCTGACGACGCAGTACCCGATCTGCCCGCAGGGCAGCAACGTGGTCCGCACGTTCGCCTTCCAGTCCTGCTGGGACGGCAAGAACATCGACAGCGCCAACCACCGGACGCACGTCGCGTTCGCCGACGCCAACGGCAACTGCCAGAACGGCTTCAAGGCGATCCCGCAGCTGACGATGCGCCTGGTGTACAAGATCAACCCGCCGGTCCTGCAGAACGGCCAGGTGAAGAACGCCTACGCGGTGGACGGCTTCCCGGACCAGCTGCACAAGGCGGCCACGGACCACGACGACTTCATCGCGGTCTTCAAGAACAACCTGGCGAACACCATCGCCAACTGCATCAACCAGGGCCGGCAGTGCCAGTGACCCACTGAGCGTGTGACCGACCGAAGAAGGCCGGTGGCGGGATCTCCCGCCACCGGCCTTCCGGTGTGTGCAGCAGGGGTTCAGCCGCTGTGGCTGCCGCCGTGCTGGCTGTGGTTCGTGCCGATCTCCTCCTCGCCGCCCAGCGTGGTCTGCAGCGCCTTGACGACCTTGTCCTCGCCGACGGCGACCCACTTGCGGCCCACGAGATAGAAACCGCCGTAGTCCTTCGCGTCGTTGATCCACTCGCGCTGGCCGCGGTCGGTGGCGAAGGTGGCGAAGACGTACTTGCCGTCGGAGGTCTTGCAGATGGCCTGGCGGACCTCGTCGGAGTCGATCTGCATGTCCGGCTTGCACTTCGCCTTGGCGGCCAGACTCTCCAGGCTGCCGGTGGCGGTGACCGGCACCTTCGCGGCCGCGTCACTGTCTCCGGACCCGCAGCCCGTCAGCACCAGGACGGCCGCGGCACCGGCCACGGCGAGCATCGGTCGGGTCAACCTCATCTGTTCCTCCGGGTCGCTCTGCCATCTGGGCCTGGGCCCGGGCGGCAGATCGGAATGTGCCGCCCGGGCCCAAGAGCCCGTTCCCTTCCATACGGCTGTGGGGGGCGGGGTGCTCAAATCCGGTGGGAGTCAGGGTACGGGTGTGCGAAAGTACGGTCCGTGAATCAGGACTGGGAAGATCGCGTGGCGGCCGCTTGGGCCGCCTTCGACGACTACGCGGAGGAGGACGCCGGGGACTTCCGGGCCGTGATCGACGCGCTCGCCGCCGAACTGCCCGAGGACAGCCCGCTGGGGCTGTTCGAGCGGGCCTGCGCCTGGGACTCGACCGGCCACTCGGACAGGGCGATCCCGCTGTACCAGGAGGCGCTGGACCGGGGGCTGAGCGAGGTCAGCGGGTACAAGGGCAGGCGGGCCAAGATCCAGTTGGCCAGTTCGCTGCGGAACCTGGGGCGGGCCGAGGAGGGCGTCAAACTGCTGACGCCCGAACTTCAGTCCCCCTCGGACGAGTTGGACGACGCGGTACGAGCGTGTCTGGCGCTGTGCCTGTCCAGCCTCGGCCGGGACCGCGAGGGTCTCTCCCTCGTGCTGGGCGCCCTCGCCCCCCATCTGCCGCGCTACCAGCGCTCGATGGCGAACTACGCGCGGCTGCTGGTCGAACCCGGGGAGTGAGTCCCTCGGGTGGCGGTGACCATCCGACGATTCGCTCGTTCTGCTGAACGTGCAGTCACAGGATGTCGCCCCGCACCCCGCACCGTCCTCCGCCGAGCCGGTCGTCGACGTCGAGCAGGCCGAGGCCGCGCTCGTCGAGCACTACCCCCGGCTGGTCCGGCTCGCCTACCTGGTGCTGCCGCCGAGCCTGGGCCGCAACCGGCGCGTGGTGACCGCCCATGCGCTGGTCCAGCGCGCCCTGCCCAGGGGCAAGGCCTCGGCACCCGTGATCCCGGCCCAGTCCAAGGGCCGGGACGGCGACCCGGGCTACGCCTTCGTCCGGCTCCAGGTGCTGCGGACCGCCCTGGAGGCGGGCCTCCCGCTCCGGTTCACCGCGTGGCCGAGACGCTCCCAGCTGCCGCCGCTGCTCCCCCAGGTGTGGGGCCTGCGCCTGTTCCCCCGCTCGGGCGGCGCCGACGAACTCGCCCTGGACCAGCGGCTGTCGACGCTGTCCGGCCCGGGCCGCGCCGCCTATGTCCTGCGCGGCCTGGAGCGACTCCCCGACGGCGACGTCCGCGCGATCCTCATGGCGGCCGGCTGCGAGGACGTGGACGAGGCGCTGAACGAGGCCGACGAGATCCCGGCGGCACACCATCCCCACCTGGACTCCCCCGAGTTCGACCCCTGTTCGCTGCACGCCCGGCCCACCGACCTGATGCGGCGCCGGCAGCACACCCGGGCCGCGCTCGCCGCCGCCGCGGCCCTCGCGGTGTGCGGGGCGCTGCTCGCCCTGCCCGGCGGCGGCTGGGGTCCCGACGGCGCGGCCGCTCCCGCCTACGCGCAGAACCCGGCCGCCGAGGCCGCCCTCGACCCGGCCAAGCTCCTCCGTGTCCCGCCCACCGCCTGGCAGTCCTCGGCCCGCACGGACTTCTCCGTCTGGCCGGCCCGCGGCGACCTCACCGGCGACAAGCCGCTGCTGCGCCGTGCCCTCGCCGTCTGGGCCCGCCCCAGCGAGCACGTCCAGGTCTCCGCGACACCCGACACCCCCTCCGGCGGCCCCGCCGGCCCGCCGCAGCTGCTGTACGCGGGGAACGTCGACAGCGCACGGGTGGTGATCCTGTACGACGGGCTGCGCATCGCCCGTTACGCCGAGCCGAAGGACGGCGCCAAGGGCGCCGCGCTCGACTTCGCACGGGTCGACGGAGCGGACCGGACCGAGGCGAGCGCGCTGGTGCTGGGCCGGGCCGACGGCAACGTCCGCTATCTGACGGCGCCCTGGGTGACCCGGGCCGCCGAGCGGGACCTGCTCAAGCCGGGCGCCGGCGCGATGGACCTCGGCCCCACCGAGGGCATCACCTCACCCCTGGCCAGTGCCGCCCAGCAGACCGGTAGCTGCACCTCGTGGAACGTGCTGCAGCTGACCGACGACACGGGCACGCATCTGCTGACCGACCTCGGGGAACTGGTGCCGGCCCGCCTCACCACCGGGCGGCCCGGCGCGAGTCGTGACGCCTCCGGCGCGGAGGGGCTGCGCGCCTGGGCGCCGTACGCCTGCTCGCTGTCGGCGATGCGGTCGGCGGGGGTGCGCGGTGTCAACGCCTGGACGTATGCCGCCCAGGCGCTGCCCGAGGCGAGCGGTTCGGCGGACTGGGTGTGCACCCGGGCCGAGACGTGGAGCGGCGCCGGCCCGCGTGTGCTGGCCCAGTTCCGCACGCCGGGCGGGACGTACGGGGCGGTCGCGGCGAAGGCCGAGAACTCACCGGCGTGCGGCACGAAGGATCCGCATGTGCTCGCCGGGGTGCTGTGGAAGTCGGAGGCGGGGCACTGGTATCTGCTGGCGGCGGGCAGCGAGGGCACGGCGTCGATCGGCGCGTCCGGCGGGATCACGGGTTCGGCCCAGGGGAAGTCGCTGGTCGTGCGGGCCCGCCCGGGCGCGCAGGCCGAGCTGAAGGCGACCCTGACGGACGGACGGGTGCTGAGCGGGCTCGGCTGACCGGTCAACACCCGCCAGCAGCAGCGGAGTTCGAGTCCGAGGGTGCTCTCGCCACCGGCCCACGCCGCCGCGCAGATGTGAACACCCTTGGTCGGTCCCGTCCGTTCGGGGCCGGATCCGATCGGTAAGGTGTTCGTATGACCACCGGAGTACGCCGCAGAATGGGAGTCGAGGAGCGGCGGCAGCAGTTGATCGGCGTCGCCCTCGAACTGTTCAGCCAAAGATCTCCCGACGACGTCTCCATCGACGAGATAGCAGCCGCCGCGGGCATCTCCCGGCCGCTGGTCTACCACTACTTCCCCGGCAAACTCAGCCTGTACGAGGCCGCGTTGAGGCGTGCGGCGGAGGATCTGGCGAGCCGGTTCAGGGAGCCGCACCAGGGTCCGCTGGGGGCGCGGCTGCTGCGTGCGATGCACCGCTTCTTCGACTTCGTGGACGAACACGGGCCCGGTTTCTCGGCGTTGATGCGCGGCGGCCCGGCGGTCGGCTCCTCCAACACGAACGCGCTCATCGACGCCGTACGGCAGGCCGCGTATGACCAGATCCTTTCGCATCTGGGCGTGGAGGACCCGCCCGCGCGGCTGGAACTGGTCGTCCGCTCCTGGATCTCGCTGGCCGAGTCGACCGCGTTGATCTGGCTGGACGGCCGGCGCATCCCGCGCGCCGAGCTGGAGGCGCAGCTGGTGCACGACTTCGCCGCGCTGGCCGCGGTGAGCGCCGCCTACGACGACGAGATGGGCGCGCTGCTGCGCAAGATGGTCAAGGACGAGCCGGCCGACGGGCCCTTCGCGGACCTGGTCGCCCGGCTGCTCGCCCTGGCGTCCTGAGGTGGGCCCGGCTCCCGGACCGGGCCTCAGCGCTCGAACTTGCGGTAGGAGGGATCGAGGTCACGGACCTCGGCGGAGGCGTGCAGGGTGGCGTGGCCGTCGTCCTCGACGTGCTTCTTCAGCAGCTCCAGGACGGCCTCGGTCAGCCGCGCCTTGGTCTCGTCGGTGCGGCCGGCGAGCAGCCCGATGGTGACGTGCACGACGGCGTGACCGAGGTCCACGGGGTCCTCGTAGCCGAACACGGTGACCTGGGACGCCCGGAACTGCGTCTTGCAGGCCTCCGGCTTGGCGGCGGCGATCTCCACGAGCGCGTGGTGCAGGTCCAGCGCGAAGCCGTCCCGGTCGAACGAGATCTCTTTCGAGTGGTCGACGGTGATCTGCGGCATGGGCACCCCTGTTCTACGACGGCTACCGGCTCACCCTAGTTCCTCAGCTGCAGCGCCAGCATGGCGATGTCGTCCTCGCGGTCGTGGCCGAAGGAGGCCAGGAGGGTGTCGCACAGGGCGTCCAGGCCGGGAAGGGCGCCCACGGCGGCCGCGCGCAGGTGCTCCATGGAGTCCGTGAGATCGGTGCCGCGGGTCTCGATCAGACCGTCGGTGATCATCAGGAGCCGGTCGGTGGGCTCCAGGAGCAGCTCGGTGGGCGGCGGATGGGGCAGCCCCACGCCGAGCAGCGGACCGGACGCCTTGACGTACTCGGCGCTGCCGCCCGCCCCGAGGATCAGCGGCGGCACATGCCCGGCGTTGGCGATCCGGGCTCGTCCACTGGCCGGGTCGATCAGCGCCAGGCACACGGTGGCGGTGACCTCGGCATGGTAGCGCTGGAGCACCCGGTCCAGCCGCTCGGCGAGCACCGCGGGGTCGCTCTCGTCGACGCAGTAGGCGCGCAGCGCGTGCCGCAGCTCGACCATGACGGTCGCCGCGTCCAGCGAGTGCCCCACGACATCCCCGACGGCGGTGAGGACGCCCTCGTCGACCCGCAGCGCGGCGTAGAAGTCGCCGCCGATCTCGGTGTCGCTGGACGCCGGCACATAGCGGACCGCGAGGTCCACGCCCGGCAGCTCGGGCAGCCGTTGCGGCAGGAAGCTGTGCTGGAGGGTGAGCGCGACATGCCGCTCCACCTGGTACATCAGCAGCGGTTCGGCGGCCAGCGCGGTGGCCTGGGCGAGCTGGGCCAGCAGCGCCTCGCCCTCGGGGCTGACCCGGCGCAGCCCGCGGGTGGGCGTTGCCAGGCAGACCGGCGCCTTGCCGTCCTGGGTGAGCACCAGCGCGAGGCGCGCGTCGTGCTGCACGCCGGGCCGGAAGAACCCGGTGGGCCACAGCGGGGCGGGCACGGTGGTGATCTGCACCCCGGCCTGTCCCCGGGTCAGCCGGCGCAGCAGGCTCGCCACGGCCCGGTGGGCGCCCTCGTCGGGCAGGGCGAGCGCGGTGCGGTCCCGGGACAGGCCCCGGTAGAGCTCGTCGTCCTGGTCGAGCACGAACACCGCGGCCGGGCAGCCGATCAGCCGCGCGGCGCCTTCGGCGGCCACCTCGGCGAGTTCCCGCAGGGAGCGGGCCGCCTGGATGGTCACGATCGTCTCCGACAGCAGCTGCAGTCGCCGTACCAGCGCCTGGTCGTCGGCGCGCAGCCGGGCCGCGCGGACCGCGGAGCGCACCACCGCCTCGATCTCCTCGGGCTCCGCGGGCACCGTCAGATACGCCTCGGCGCCCGCGTCCAGGCCCTCGCAGCGGTTGGTCGGGGCCACGGACAGGGCCGAGAAGTGCACGACCGGCAGCCCGGCCATGTGCGGCCGGTCCTTGAGCCGGCGGCACAGTTCGAAGCCGCTCATGTCGGGCAGGTGCACGTCGACCAGGGCCACGTCGGGCAGGGTGCCCTTGCGCAGCCGTACGTCGATCTCGGCCAGCGCCTCGGAGCCGCTGGCGACCGTGACGACCTCGTGGCCGGCGCGCCGCAGCACGGTGCCCATGGCATACCGGCTCGCGGCCACGTCGTCCACTACCAGCACGGTCGTGCCTGTCAGTTTGCCGTTGACGTCCATCTCCAGCCCTTGGACAGCACCGGTGGGACAGACCCGGGTGACGGGCCTGTCCCACCAAAGGTTATGCCGATATCAGGCAGTCCGGGAGAACACCGCGACAGTGCGCCCCGGAACGACGAACGTGCCCGATTTCCGCGCGTACGACGACGACTTGACGATAGAGTCCGCGCCCGCCGCCTGCACAGGGTGCAGCCGGTAAGAGATTCCTGTCAGGTCCTGGACGCGCTGCTCCTGCCGGGTCGGCGTCGCGTTGAACACGATAACGAGATCACCGAGTTCCATGGTGATCACTCCGGGTGTCTCGTCCTTCCCGGACAGCGGGAAGGACAGCTTCGACTGCACCTGTCCGGCCGTGTCGAGCGAGAACACGCTGTCCGTCGTACGGATCCTCAGCAGGTCGCGGTAGGCGGAGGAGGCGCCCTCGATCTGCTCGCACCCCACCTTCACCGTGCCCAACAGGGGCTTGGCGTAGGGCCACTTGGACCGGTTGTCGGCCGCCGGGGGCAGTCCCCGCCCGAAGCCGTTGCCGTCGGCGCAGTTCCAGTGGATCGCGTTGAACCAGTCGCCGCTGTCGAAGGAGTTGCGGTCCAGGGACTTCGAGCGCAGCAGGTCGGAGCCCGCCTGGGACAGGGACGGCCCCTGCGAGAGGGTGGCCGTCGCCATCGCCAGGACCTGCGTCCGGGCCCGGTCGGCGGCGGAGGTGCCCGAGGGCAGCTTGTACGTCAGCGCGTCGAACAGGGACTCGTTGTCGTGGGCGTCGGTGTAGGCGAGGGCGTCGCCGGGCGCGTCCGCGTATCCGGCGGGCTGCCCGTTGTAGTCGACCTCGGCGCCGGTGACCTCCTTGCCGTCGGTGTCGGTGAAGCGGTAGGCGGCGAGGTCGCCGGACAGACCGACCTTGATCAGGTCCTGGTAGTGCAGCAGACGGGCCTTCTGCTCGGCCGGAGTGCCGTTGGCGGTGGAGGAGTTGGGGTCGGTGTAGAGACCGGAGGCGAAGCCCTGGACGCCGGGGTCGGAGTCGAAGGGGCCGCCGCCGCGGACGGCGTCCCGGGCGCGGTCGGAGAAGGTGGCGATGCCGGTGCCGGCCATGTTCTTCTGGGTGGCCTGCACGAAGCGGGCGTCGTCGGCGACCTCGCCGAAGTTCCAGCCCTCGCCGTACAGGATGATCTTCTTGCCGTCGACGCCGTCCTTCTTGAGGGTGAGCGCGTCGAGGGCCTTCCTGACGGCCAGGATGTTGGCCTTGGGGTGGTGGCCCATGAGGTCGAAGCGGAAGCCGTCGACCTTGTACTCCTTGGCCCAGGTGACGATCGAGTCGACGACCAGCTTGCCCATCATGGCGTTCTCGGGTGCGGTGTTGGCGCAGCAGGTGCTGTTGGCGACCGAGCCGTCCGCGAGCAGCCGCTGGTAGTAGCCCGGCACGATCTGGTCGAGCACGCTGGTGTCGGCCTCACCGGCGGCGGAGGTGTGGTTGTAGACGACGTCCATGACGACCCGCAGCCCGTCCTGGTTGAGCGCCTTGACCATCTTGCGGAACTCGACGGTGCGCCCGGTGCCGTTGGGGTCGGTGGCGTACGAGCCCTCCGGGACGGTGAAGTGGTAGGGGTCGTAGCCCCAGTTGTAGGCGTCCTTGGCGGCCGTCTTCGCCACGCAGGCCTGCTGCTGGTCGGAGTCGGCCGGGTAGGAGGCGAGGTCGCAGTCGGGGGTCGCCTGGTCGGCCTTCTTCTCCGGCACGGTGGCGAAGTCGAAGGCGGGCAGCAGATGGACGTAGGACGTGCCGGACCTGGCCAGCTCCCGCAGATGCCTCGATCCGTCGCTGTTGCTGTCGGTGAAGGCGAGATAGGTGCCCTGGTCCTTGGCCGGCACGGTCTTGTCCGCGACGGAGAAGTCCCGGATGTGCAGCTCCTGGATCTGGGCGTCCCGCAGCGGTACGGCCTTGGGCTTGGCGAGGTCCGACCAGCCGCTCGGGGCAAGGGACTTGTCGTCCAGGTCGACGACGAGACTGCGCTCGGAATCCGCGGTGAGGGCGACCGAGTAGGGGTCGGTGACCTTGTTGGTGACGACCTTGCGGACGCTGGGCGCCCACACCTTCACCACGTACCGGTACTCCTTGCCCTTCCAGGACGCGGGGCCGGTGACGGACCAGACGCCGGTGGAGTCGTCGCGGCGCATCGCCTTGAGGGAGCCGCCCAGCTCCAGCGACACGCTCTGCGCGGCGGGCGCCCAGACGGAAAGGGTGGGGCGGCCCTTGGGGAACGTCGGACCCAGCTCCGCCTTGGTCGCACCCGGGTACAGGTCGTCGAGCACGCCGGCGATCTGGACGCCTGTCGCCGCCAACACGGCGCCGTTCGCGGCCCGTTGGGAGGCGACGAGCTGCCCGTCGAGGGCCTGGCGCACCCGGCTGCGGTCGCGCGGGTCGACGGACCAGGCCGTGTAGTCCTTCAGATACGGGAACCTGGCCTTCTGCGCGTCGGTGAGGGTCGTCCTCTCCAGCCGCAGCCAGCGCTCGTCGTCGCTCGTGAGCGTGCCGTCCTTCACGGCGATCGAGCCGTCGTGGGAGTACAGCAGCTGGGTGGAGACGGCCGCGTCGGAGCCGTTGAAGGCGACGGTGTCGCGGTCGATCCAGACGGCCTTGGAGGTGGTCAGGTCGAGCGCGGCCGCCGAGCCGGTGGGCTGGGGCAGCAGGTACTTCTCCTGCCCGTTGAGCAGCCACACCTCGTAGCCGTTCGCCTTGAGGTCCAGGGACTGGTCGGCGGGCAGGTCCTTCTCGTCGCCCTTGTGGATGATGTAGCTCAGGATGGTGGCACCGTCGGTGAGGGGCACCTCGAAGACCGCGCCGTACGCGTCGGTCCTGACCGGCTTCAGCGGGCTCGACCAGTCGGTGGGGCTCGCGGCGCCGGTCCAGACGTGCAGGCCCCAACCGTCGTAGTTCCCGTCGGCGCGGTGGTAGTGGATGACCGCCTTGGTCCTGTCCTGCGCCGGGTAGTCGGGCCGGGTGGTCCGCACGGTCTCCTGGCCCTGCTCGATCCACACCTCACCGGTCTTGGTGACGTCGATGGAGCGGTCGGCGGAGACGTCCTTGTCGCCGTTCTTGTCGATGACGAGGAACCCGACGCTCGAGGCGCCCGGCTTCAGCTTGACGTAGGCGAAGGCCCCGTAGGCGTCCCGGCCGACGAAGGGGTGGCTCGCGGGCCAGGTCGTGGCCTCGCCGTCGGCGAGGTCGCCCCAGGCGTACAGACCCCAGTTGTCGTAGTCGCCGTCGGTGCGCTTGTAGTGGACGATCGCGTAGTCGCGTGAGGAGGCGGTGGGGATCTCCGGGGCGGGCGGGCTGCCGGTGGTGGACGCGGCCGTGGCGGACGCGGTGTGTCCGGCCGAGTCGATGACGACCGCCTTGTACCGCAGGGGCGTTCCGGCCGGGACGTCCTTGGCGATGGTCTGGGTGACCTTGTACGGGGCGTGGTCGGCGGAGCCGAGCGTCCGCCAGCCGCCGTCGCCGACCTGGGCGGCGAAGACGACCCGGTTCAGCCCGCCGCCCGTGACGTCGGCGGACAGCTCCACCGTGCCGGTGGCGCCGGCGTCGGGGGCCTTGAGGGTGAGGGTGGGCTTCACGGCCGGCTCGGCGAGCTTGCCGGCCGCCTTGAGGACGATCGCCGACCCGGCCGGGACGGTGACGGTGACATGCCGGTCGGCGCCGGAGGTGACGTCGTCCGCAGTGCCGTGGATGCCATGGAACTTCATGCCGGCGGAACCGGTCGCGAAGGTCGCCGACTTCGCCTCGCCGGCGTTGTTGAGGGCGACCACGTACTCCTGGCCGGTCCGGGCGTCGGTGCGCGAGAAGGCGTAGACGCCGGGGCCGTCGGCCGCGTACCGCTGGGTCTGCACTCCGTCGGCGAGGGCCGGGTTGTCCTTGCGCAGCTTGCCGAGCGCGCTGATCTGCCGGTACAGCGGTGCGCTCGTGTCGTAGGAGTCGCTCGCGGCGGTGCGGTCGGTGCCGATCTCGTCGTCGTCGAGGTAGTCGGCGACCTTGGAGGCGAACATGGTCTGGCGGGCGTCCTTGTCGCCGCCGGAGCCGGTGAATCCCTGCTCGTCGCCGTAGTAGACGACCGGGTTGCCCCGGCTGAGGAACATGACCTCGTTGGCGAGTTCGTCCTTCTTGAGGATCTCGGCGTCCGTGGCCTTCGGGTTGTCCTGCTTCAGGAAGTACCCGATCCGGCCCATGTCGTGGTTGCCGAGGAAGGTGACCTGCTCGTAGGCGTTGGCCTTGTCGGTCGTGTACTTGTAGTCGTCCGCGAAGACGCCCGCGAGTTTTTGCGCGCTGCCGCCCTGGGAGGCGTAGGCGCGGGCCGCGTCCTGGAAGGGGAAGTCCAGGGTGGCGTCGAGTCGGCCCTGGGTGACGTACGGGGAGGTGACCGAGGTGTCGGCGGAGTAGGTCTCGCCGAACATGAAGAAGTTCTTACGGCCGTGCTCCGCCGCGTACTTGTCCAGCGCGGTCGCCCACTGCGTCCAGAACTCCATGTTCACGTTCTTGACGGTGTCGATCCGGAACCCGTCGATGGCGAAGTCCCGCACCCACCGCTCGTAGATCTTCTCCATGCCGCTGACGACCTCGGGCCGCTCGGTCCACAGGTCGTCCAGGCCCGAGAAGTCGCCGTAGGTCGCCGACTCCCCGGCGAAGGTCGAGTCGCCGCGGTTGTGGTACATCGTCGGGTCGTTGAGCCAGGAGGGGGCCTTGGACCGGCTGGTGACCGTGGGCGTACGCGGGAAGGAGGCGCCGGAGACGGCCGGGAACCCCTTCTTGCCGTCCGCGTAGTCGGCGTCGTCGAAGGGCCGTCCGTCCTTGGTCAGATAGGGGAAGGCGCCCTTGGAGAGGTAGTCGTAGGACTTCTCCCGGTAGTCGACGACATCGGCGGTGTGGTTGGTGATGACGTCGAAGAAGACCTTCATGCCCTTGGCGTGCGCCTTGGAGATCAGGGTCTCGAGGTCCTTGTTCGTGCCGAAGTGCGGGTCGACCTGGGTGAAGTCGGTGATCCAGTAACCGTGGTAGCCGGCCGAGGCGTTGCTGCCCGTGCCCTGCACCGGCCTGTTCTTGAAGATCGGGGCCATCCAGATGGCGGTGGTGCCCAGACCCTTGATGTAGTCGAGGCGCCGGGTCAGGCCCTTGAGGTCGCCGCCCTGGTAGAACCCCTTGTCGGTGGGGTCGTAGCCGGTGGACAGGCGTGAGCCGGTCAGACCGCCCTTGTCGTTGCCGGTGTCGCCGTTGGCGAAACGGTCCGGCATGACGAAGTAGAACTGATCGCGGGTGTCGTCGTGCCGGGCCGGCTCGGCGGCGAGCCTCTTGTCGGAGGGCGGCGGGGGCGGGGTGGCCGCCCGGGCGGCCAGTGGCTGGATCAGGGCGGCGGCAACGGCCACGACGGTGACGGCCGCGACCCGTCTCGCTCTCGGTATCACAGGCGGGAACTCCTTGCGATGACGGCTCTGTTGGGTCCGACCCCGCGCGACCGTATCGCTGCCGAAAGGTTTACAGCAAGAGTTGTGAAACTCGTAGCAAGAAGTTTCAACGCCAATCTTGACGTGCCCTTCTCAACTGCCCCACTCTCACCACTGGTTGAAACCCAAACACCCCTCATCGGAGCCGCACATGAACAGACACCACCCCCCAGGTGTCTTCCGGCGCACGGCCACTGCCGTGGCCGCCGGCACGCTGGCCCTCGCGGGCGCCGTCGCGCTGCCCGCCGCCGACGCGCACGCGGACACCACCGCCAAGGGCGACGTCATCGCCAACCTCTGGGAATGGAACTGGGACTCCGTCGCCTCCGAGTGCACCCAGGTGCTGGGCCCCGCGGGCTACGGCGCGGTGCAGGTCGCGCCCCCCGCGGAGTCGCTCAAGCAGTCCAGCTACTACTGGTGGGACGTCTACCAGCCCTACTCCTACGACCTGAACAGCCGCTTCGGGACGGCGGCGAAGTTCACGTCGATGGTGAGCACCTGCCACAAGGCCGGCGTCAAGGTCTACACGGACGCGGTGATCAACCACACCACCGCCCAGACCGGCACCGGCTACAACGGCACGACGATCAGCAGCAAGTACGACACCCCGGAGTGGGACCGCGCCGACTACCACGACTCCTCGGACTGCCCCACCTCCGACCTGACCATCCAGGACTACTCCAACCTCACCCAGGTCCAGAACTGCGAACTGCTCGGCCTGCCCGACCTGCGGACCGGCTCCGACCACGTCCGCACCGGCATCGCCGACTACCTCAACTCCCAGCTCGCCCTGGGCGTCGACGGCTTCCGCGTGGACGCGGCCAAGCACATCCCCGAGGCCGACCTGGCGGCGATCGAGTCGAAGCTGACGAACACGACGTCCGGGACGCCGCCGTACGTCTTCCAGGAGGTCTACCCGGGCTCGACCCCGCAGCCGGCGGATTACTACGCCTCCGGTGACGTCCTCGACTTCACCTACGCGAGCAAGCTGAAGTCGGCCTTCCAGGGCAACGTCAGCGACCTGGCGTCGATCGGGAGCAGCGGCATCCTGCCGGCCGCGAACTCGGTGTCGTTCGTGACCAACCACGACACCGAGCGCAACGGCCTGCACCTGTCCTACAAGGACGGCGACACCTACAAGCTCGCCAATCTCTTCCAGCTGGCCTACAAGTGGTCGACGCCGACCGTGTACGCCGGCTGGGAGTGGACCCAGAGCGACCAGGCCCCGCCGAACTCCTCGGGCTTCGTGACGAACACGGACTGCGCGAGCGGCTCCTGGTACTGCCTGGACCGGGACACCGCGGTGGTCGGCATGGTGGCCTGGCACAACGCGGCCGACAAGGCGGCCGTCTCCAACTGGCAGACCAAGTCCTCCGACGTCATCGGCTTCGGCCGCTCCGGCGCGGGTTTCTTCGCTCTCAACAACGGCTCGTCATCGGCCACTTACACCTTCGCCACCGGCATGGCGGACGGCACGTACACCAACGTGATCGACGGCGGCGCGAGCAAGGTGACGGTGTCGGGCGGCAGCGCCTCGATCACCGTCCCCGCCAAGAGCGCGGTCGCCTTCTACAACGCCTCCTACACCTGCACGGTCGGCTGCGACGACACCGGCGGCTCCTCCGGCTCCACGGTCGAGGCCACCTTCAACGAGTACGCGCCCACGACGTCCGGCACGAGCGTGTACGTCGTCGGCTCCGTCCCGGCGCTCGGCGGCTGGGACACCTCGAAGGCGATCCCGCTGTCCTCCACCGGCTACCCGGTCTGGTCGGGCGAGGTGAGCGTGCCGATCAACACGTCCTTCACCTTCAAGTACCTGAAGAAGGACAGCTCGGGGAACGTCACCTGGGAGTCGAACGCCAACAGGTCCGCCACGGCCACGTCCTCGGCGGTCTCCCTGAACAACTCCTGGAACGTGGCGGACACGGACGCCACCGACGTCACCTTCCACGAGACGGCGACGACCGACTGGGGCACCAACGTCTACGTCGTCGGCTCCCTCGCCTCCCTCGGCGCCTGGAACACGAGCGACGCGATCCCGTTGTCGTCGGAGTCGTACCCGACGTGGAGCAAGCTGGTGATCGTCCCCAAGAGCACGGCCTTCACGTACAAGTACGTCAAGAAGGACGGCTCCGGGAACGTGACCTGGGAGTCCGGCACCAACCGCTCGTTCACGACGGGCAGTTCGTCGGGGTACTCCACGAACGACACCTGGAAGTGACGGGCCTGGGGGCGCGATCGCACCGTCCGTGATCGCGCCCCCGTGACGTCACCAGGGCACCTCCCCCGCGTCCTCGAAGAAGCCGCCGCTCGGGCCGCCGTCGGGGAGGGTGGCGAGCCGGATCGCGACGGCCGCGCCCTGCTGCGGGGTGCGGACCCCCCGGAAGCCGTTGAGGTCGGTCGCGCAGTAGCCGGGACAGGCCGCGTTGATCAGGATGTCCGTGTCGCTCAGCTCCTTGGCGTACTGCACGGTCACCGCGTTGAGGAAGGTCTTCGACGGCGCGTAGGCGACGGCGATCGGACCCACCTCGGTACCGGGCGTGGTCTGCCGGGTGAGGGAGCCGACGCTGCTGGACATGTTGACGATCCGGGGCGTCCGCGAGCGACGCAGCAGCGGCAGCATCGCGTTGGTGACGCGGATGACGCCGAGCACATTGGTCTCCACCGCCGCCCGTACCGTCGCCACGTCGACCGTGGTCGGCAACTGCTCCATGCCGCCGGTGATGCCCGCGTTGTTGACCAGCACGTCCAGGCGTCCGGCGCGGTCCTCGACCAGCTTCGCCGCCTCGGCCACGCTCGCGTCGTCGGTCACGTCGAGGGGTACCCCGAACGCGTCGACGCCGGCCGCCCGCAGCTTCGCCACGGCGCTCTCGCGCCGCTCCTCGTCCCGGGCGCCGACCCCGAGCTGCCAGCCCAGGGCGCCCAGGCCCGCCGCGATCTCGTATCCGATGCCCTTGTTCGCGCCGGTCACCAGCGCGATCGTCTGTTCGTTCATACCGTCGATCCTGGTCGAACCCCATGGGCGCGGGCCAACACCGATCGGGTGGGCGGCGATACCGCCCGGGTATCGATCCAGGTGCGGCCGAGTACGCTGGCGGTGTGGAGACGCGTGAGCTGCGGTACTTCGTCGCCGTCGCGGAGGAGCTGCACTTCGGCAGGGCCGCAGCGCGGCTCGGGATGGCGCAGCCCCCGCTGTCACGGGCGATCAGCCTGCTCGAACGGCGCCTCGGGGCCGCGCTGCTGGAGCGGACCAGCCGTGCGGTCACCCTGACCGAGGCCGGTGCGGTGCTGTTGCGGGAGGCCCGGGCGGCGCTGGACGCGGTGGAGGCCGCAGAGCGCCGAACCCGACGCGCCGCGCTCGCGGCGACCGGCCGCCCCGGCGTGGTCCTCGCCACCAAGGCCGGCGCCTCCAGCGAGCTGCTGGCGAAACTGCTCGACGCCTACGCGGCCGAACCCGACGCCGTTGCCGTCGATCTGCTGCTGTGCGGGATCGGCGAGCAGGAGGGCATGCTGCGCGACGGCCGGGCCGATGTGGCGCTGCTGCATCTGCCGTTCGACTCCACCTCCGGCTTCGACACCGAGGCGCTCCGCACGGAGGAACAGGTGGTGATCCTGCCGGCCGGACACCCCCTCGCCGCCCGGACCGAGGTAAGGACGGCCGAGGTCACCGAGCTGCCCGACCTGCCGCTGCCCCGCTGGCCCGACCGCGACGGAACATACCCGGACGGTCCCGGACCACAGGCCCGGGACCACGCCCAGTTGCTCCAGCTGATCGCGCTCGGCCGCACCTGCTGGATCGCGCCGGAGTCGAGCCGGACCCAGCTGCCGGACGGCCTGGCGGCCGTGCCGGTGGTGGACGCGCCGGCGGTCACGACCGTCATCGCCTGGCCGCCGCACAGCCGCTCCCGAGCCGTCGCCGGGCTGGTCAGGGCCGCGACCCGGCTCTGACCGGCCCGGGGTGTTTGTCAGTCCGTCGTGAACCACACCGTCGTGTCCGCCGGCACCTTCGTCTCGCCGTCCGCCTCGGTCACCTCACCGCTGGCCAGCAGGACACGGCCGTACGACGGAGTCGTCACCGACTCGCCGCCGGTGTTGGCGACGCACACGAACTCCCCGCGCCGGAAGGCGAGTACGCCCTCTGGGGCGCGCAGCCACTCCACCGAGTCACCGGCGCCGAGGTCGGGGTGGTCACGGCGGACGGCGAAGGCGGCGCGGTACAGCTCCAGCGTCGAACCCGGCGTCCCCGTCTGCGCCTCCACGCTCAGCTCTCCCCAGCCGGCCGGCTGCGGCAGCCAACTCCCGCCGCCGCCGAAGCCGTACGACGATCCCGTGCGCGTCCACGGGATCGGCACCCGGCAGCCGTCACGGAACCCGTCCTGGCCGGCGCCCCGGAAGTACGCCGGGTCCTGGCGCACCTCGTCCGGGAGGTCGACGACGTCCGGCAGGCCGAGCTCCTCGCCCTGGTAGACGTAGGCCGAGCCGGGCAGCGCGAGCATGAGCAGCGTGGCCGCCCTGGCCCTGCGCAGCCCGAGTTCGCGGTCGCCGGCCAGCCGGATCTGGGTGCCGAGGCCGGGCGGGTTGGCGAAGCGGGTGGCGTGCCGGGTGACGTCGTGGTTGGACAGGACCCAGGTGGCGGGGGCGCCGACGGGACGCATCGCCTCGAGCGTGCGGTCGATGACCTCGCGCAGTTCGCTCGCGTCCCAGGCCGTCGCCAGGTACTGGAAGTTGAAGGCCTGGTGGAGCTCGTCGGAGCGGACGTAGTGGGCGGTGCGCTCGACGGTCGGGGTCCACGCCTCGGCGACGAAGATCCGCTCACCGCTGTACTCGTCGAGGATCAGCCGCCACTGGCGGTAGATCTCGTGCACACCGTCCTGGTCGAAGAACGGCATGACATCGTTGCCCAGCAGTTTGACCTGGTCGTGGGAGCCGAGATCGGGCAGACCCGCCGCCTTCACGAGGCCGTGGGCCACGTCGATGCGGAAGCCGTCGACGCCCATGTCCAGCCAGAAGCGCAGGATGGAGCGGAACTCGTCGCCGACGGCCGGGTGTTCCCAGTTGAAGTCGGGCTGCTCGGGGGCGAAGAGGTGCAGATACCACTCGCCGGGGGTGCCGTCCGGCTCGGTCACCCGCGTCCAGGCCGGGCCACCGAAGATCGACTCCCAGTCGTTGGGCGGGAGTGCCCCGTTCACGCCCTTGCCGGGACGGAAGTGGTAGCGGTCGCGCAGGGGCGAGCCCGGGCCTTCCCGGAGCGCCCGCTTGAACCACTCGTGCTGGTCGGAGGAGTGGTTGGGCACCAGGTCGACGATGATCCGCAGACCCAGCTCCCGCGCCTCACGGATCAGCGCGTCCGCGTCGAGCAGGTTGCCGAACATCGGGTCGACGGCCCGGTAGTCGGCGACGTCGTAGCCGCCGTCGGCCTGCGGGGAGGCGTAGAAGGGGCTGAGCCACACGGCGTCGACGCCCAGATCGCGCAGGTACGGCAGTCGGGAACGTACGCCTTCCAGATCTCCCATGCCGTCACCGTTGCTGTCGGCGAAGCTGCGCGGATAGACCTGGTAGATCACCGCGTCCCGCCACCAGTCGCTGCGCTGGGCTTTGGCGGGGTTCGGTGCCGGGGCGATGGCGGTGTGCTGCTGGCTCATGGCGTCCTTGGTACGTAACGGGGTCATGGGGTCAGGTGTGCGTACAGCGGTGCGGACGAGACGGCCGCGGTGACAGCGGGGTCGGATGGCCACCGCGGCCGTCTCGGGTATAGGGGGTATGGGGGCGTAGCCCCCCACAGGGGCGTGGGGAACTGCGCGACCAGCCACGACGAAGGCGGCGCGCAACAGCCGGCCGTCGCGGCTCAACCGGCGGTCAGCCTTTCGTGCCGCCGGCCGTGAGGCCGGTCACCAGGTTCTTCTGGACGAGGTAGAAGAACGCGGACACCGGTATCGCGATCAGCACCGCGGTCGCGGCCATCAGGTTGCGCTGGGCGTCGTGCTCGCTGACGAAGGTCTGCAGACCGACCGCGAACGTGTACTTCGTGTCGGACAGCATGAACGTCGACGCGAACGCGACCTCACCGAAGGCCGTGAGGAAGCTGTAGAAGGCCGCGACCGCCAGGCCCGGCTTGGCGAGCGGCAGGATCAGTCGCGCAAACGTGCCGAAGGGGGTCAGCCCGTCGACGCGTCCGGCCTCGTCGATCTCGAACGGGATGGTGTCGAAGTAGCCCTTGAGCAGCCAGGCGCAGTACGGCACCGCGGTCGAGCAGTAGACCAGGATCAGTCCAAGGTAGCTGTCGATGAGCTCGAGGTCCGAGAGGATCTGGTACATCGGCACCATGAGTACGGCCACCGGGAACATCTGGGTGAGCAGAAGCACCCACATGAACTTCCGGTAGCCCGGAAAGCGCATCCGGGAGACCGCGTACCCGGTGGTGGCCGCGATCAGCACGCCGATGACCGTCGTACCCAGCGAGACGATCAGCGAGCTCTTCAGCCAGTCGAAGAACTCGGTGTGCCGCAGCACGAACGAGTAGTTGGTGAACGTCATCTTCTTCCAGATACCGCCCGGATGGAGGTAGTCGTCCTTGTCCGGGCCGAGCGAGAGGAAGATCAGCCAGACGATTGGGAAGAGCGCGATCAGGCTGGCGACGATCAGAATACCGTGCGAGGCGAGCTTCCCGGGCAGGCTCTGCTCGCCGCGGCGCCGGAAGCGCCGGCCGGCCGGTGCGGGGCGGGCCTCGCGCACCTCGGCGGAGGTCTCAACGGTGGTCGTACTCATGCGAACTCCTGCCTCAGATCGCGAGCTGCTGCTCGTTGCGGTTCAGCCAGCGGCGGTAGAACGAGGTGAAGACGATCAGGATGGCCAGCAGCAGCATGCCGTAGGCGGCGGACTGTGCGAAGTCGCGCGGCTGCTGTCCGAAGCCGAGGTAGTACGCCCAGGTGACGAGGATCTGCGCGTCGGGGGCCGTGTTGCCGAACAACAGGAAGATCACCGCGAACTGGTTGAAGGTCCAGATGATGCCGAGGAGTACGACGGTGGAGCTGACCGACCTCAGACCCGGAAGAGTGACGAAGCGGAACCGCTGCCAGGCGCTCGCGCCGTCCATCTCGGCGGCCTCGTACAGCGAGGTGTCGATGGACTGCAGGCCGCCGAGCAGCGAGACCATCATGAACGGCACACCGCACCAGGTGTTGACCATGATGGCGGCGAACCGCTGCCAGAAGGTGTCCTCCAGCCAGTCCGGCGTCGGCAGGTGGAGCGTGTGCAGGAAGGAGTTGATGATCCCGCCGTCGGCGAGCATGAACCGCCAGCCGAAGACGGTGACGAAGGTCGGCACGGCCCAGGGCAGGATCAGGACCAGCCGGTAGAAGGTGCGGCCGCGCAGCTTCTGGTTGAGCAGCAGGGCGAGGCCGAGACCGATCGTGTAGTGCAGGGCGACGCACAGGGCCGTCCAGACGATCGTCCAGATGAAGTGCGACCAGAAGCGGTCGTAGGAGGTCGGGCCGAACAGGATGTCCTTGTAGTTGTCGAGCCCGATGAACTTGTACGTGGCGTCGATGTGGTTGACGCCGATCGTGCGCGCGGTGTTGAGGCTGTTGGCGTCGGTGAGCGTCAGATACAGGCCGTACACCAGGGGGTACAGCACGAGGACGCCGAGCACGACGGCCACGGGGGTGATCATCGCGTAGGCGTACCAGTGCTTCTGGTAGCCGCGCTTGAGGCGTTGGACGACGACTGTCATGGTTCTCGGCACCTTCGAGGGGATCAAGGAGTACGGCGCGCAGGCCGGTGACCGCCGGGTCCCTCCCCCATGTTCAAGGGATCCGGCGGCCACGCGGGGCTTACTTGCTGAAGTCCGGCACCAGCTTGGCGATGGCCAGCTCAGCGTTGCTCAGACCCTTGTCCAGGGACTCCTTGCCGCCGGCGATCTTCGGCAGCTCGGTGTCCAGCGGACCCCACAGGGAGCTGTACTCCGGCAGCGCGGGGCGCGGCTGGGCGGCGGGCAGGACGGTCTGGAAGCCGGCGATGCCCGGGTCGGCCTTGACCTCGGCGGTGTAGGCGTCGTCACGCGTCGGCAGCGTGGAGTTCTTCAGCGCGATCTCGGTCTGGGACTTCGCGGAGGTCATGAAGTTGACGAACTTCAGGGCCGCCTTCTGGTGCGCGGAGTCCGAACCGGCGTACACCGACAGGTTGTGGCCGCCGGTCGGGGCGCCCGCCTTGCCGCTGGAGCCGGCCGGGACGGTGGCGATGCCGAGGTTGGACTTGTCCTTGAAGGCGCTGCCCTTGTAGAAGTTCGTGATCTCCCACGGGCCCTGGATGATCGCGGCGACCTTGCCGTTGACGAACGCGTCCTGGATGTGGGCGTAGGCGTCGGCGGTGGTGTCCGCCTTGTGCAGGCCCTTGCCGGAGAAGAGGCTCAGCCAGGTGCCGTAGGCCTTCTTCGCGGGGTCCGAGTTGACGGTGATCTTCTTGGCGGAGGCGTCGACGGTGTCGGTGCCCTCGCCGTAGAGGAAGGTCTGCGCGTAGTAGGCCTGGGTGGAGCCCCAGTAGCCGTCGACCTTGGCCTTGTCCTTGACCTTCGCGGCGTCCGCCTTCAGCTCGTCCCAGGTCTTGGGGGCGTCGGTGATGCCGGCCTGCTTGAACAGGGCCTTGTTGTAGACGAGGGCGAGGGTGTCGGTGACCAGCGGGACGCCGTAGGTCTTGCCCTCGTACTGGGCCTGCTTGACCAGGTTGGGCTGGAACTTGCCCTGGTCGGCGAGGGCCTCGGTGCCGTCCAGCGGCAGGAAGTAGCCCTTCTTGGCGAAGGCGGGGGTCCAGCCGACCTCGGAACGCAGCACGTCCGGGGCGCCCTTGGAGCCGGCGGCGGTGTCGAACTTGTTCTGCGCCTGGTCGAAGGGGACGTTGACGTAGTTGACCTTGATGCCCTTGTTGGCGGCCTCGAACTCCTTGACCAGGGCCTTGTAGGTGGGTGCCTCATTGGTGGCGTTGGAGGTGTCCCACCAGGTGATGGTGACCGGACCGTCCGACTTGCCGCTCCCGCTGTCGCTTCCGCCGCAGGCCGTCGCCGCGAGGGCGAGGGACGCCACCAGCGCGGTGGCCGCTATGCCACGCCGCATGAGTTCTCCTTGAGGGTGAGCCCGTGTTACTGCCGACTGCGCCGTCGCGGCGGCCGGGCGTCAGGGAACGTAACAGCGATGCAAGCTTGACGAAAGACCTTGCAGCAAAAAACTGCAAGGGACGTCGGAAGTTACCTCGCCGTGACTCCTCATCAACCGCGACGAGACCCGCCGACAAGCGCTTCTGTGCGCCTGAGCGGCCCGGAGCCGGGTTGTGCAAGACTCTGCAAGCTCTTGCCATCCGGCTCCGGCACGGGAATCATCCCCATGCGGGGCAAGGTGCACCGACCAGAACAGAGGGACCGCGATGACGATACGGCCGGTACAGTCCGGTGCCGTGACCACACGGCTTGCCGACATCGCCGCTCAGGCGGGGGTGAGCGAAGCGACCGTCAGCCGCGTCCTCAACGGCAAGCCGGGCGTCGCCGCCACCACCCGCCAGTCCGTGCTCGCCGCACTGGACGTGCTCGGCTACGAGCGTCCCGTACGGCTGCGGCAACGCAGCGAGGGCCTGGTGGGCCTGATCACCCCGGAGCTGGAGAACCCCATCTTCCCGGCCCTGGCCCAGGTGATCGGCCAGGCGCTGACGCGTCAGGGCTACACCCCGGTGCTCGCCACCCAGACCCCCGGCGGCTCCACCGAGGACGAGCTGACGGAGATGCTCGTCGACCGCGGCGTGGCGGGCATCATCTACGTCTCCGGCCTGCACGCCGACACCACCGCCGACATGGAGCGCTACGAACGCCTGCGCGCCCACGGCGTGCCCTACGTCCTGGTGGACGGCTTCTCGCCGAAGGTGCAGGCCCCCTTCATCTCGCCCGACGACCGCGCGGCGATGACCCTCGCGGTCACCCACCTCGTCTCCCTCGGCCACACCCGCATCGGCCTCGCCCTCGGCCCGAAGCGTTTCGTTCCGGTGCAGCGCAAGATCGAGGGCTTCGTCCGCGCGATGCAGGACCAGCTCGGGCTGACCGCGGACAAGGTGGAGACCGACCTCGTCCAGCACTCGCTCTACACCCTGGAGGGCGGCCAGGCCGCCACCACCGCGCTGATCGCCCGCGACTGCACGGCCATCGTGTGCGCGAGCGACATGATGGCGCTCGGCGCCATCCGCGCGGCCCGCCAGCACGGCTTCGACGTACCGCGGGACATCTCCGTGGTGGGCTTCGACGACTCCCCGCTGATCGCCTTCACCGACCCGCCCCTGACCACGATCCGCAAGCCGGTGCCGGCGATGGGCCAGGCAGCGGTGCGCACGTTGCTGGAGGAGATCGGCGGTACGCCCGCGCCGCACAGCGAGTTCGTCTTCATGCCGGAACTGGTGGTCCGGGGCTCGACGGCCTCGGCGCCCGGGGAGCGGAATCGTCCCTAGGGCGGAGAATCCGCGATTTTCCCCCGTGCGCTGGGAGTAGGCGCGCCCGTCCGTCTGTTGTACAACATGCGCCCCGGACCAGACCGGGGGATGATCGGTGACAGAACGCATTTCTGGCAGACTTTGTGCCTATGGGTGACTCGACCGTGACCAGTCTGGAAGACCGTGATCAGACGGCCGTTCCGGACCCTGTCACGGCCCCGGACAGGCCGCGGTTCCTGCGCCGACTGCGCACCCCGCGCAGACCTCGCCTGTGGTTCGAGATCCTGCTGATCGGGGTGAGTTACTACACGTACTCACTCATCCGCAACGCGGTACCGGAGCAGCGGAACGAAGCCCTGCGCAACGCCGACTGGATCTGGAAGACCGAGCACCACCTGGGCATCGCCGTGGAGGAGTCGGTCAACCATGCGGTCAACTCCGTGACTTGGCTGATCGTCGGCATGAACTACTACTACGCCACCCTGCACTTCATCGTCACGCTGTCCGTCCTGGTGTGGCTCTACCGCAGCCACCCGGGCCGCTACGCGGCGGCGCGACTGGCGCTCTTCGCCACCACCGGTGTGGCCCTGGTCGGCTACTACTTCTACCCTCTCGCCCCGCCCCGCCTGATGAACGGCAGCACCTTCATCGACACGGTCACGGCCCACCAGACCTGGGGTTCGATGGCCTCCGGCGACCTCAAGCACATGTCCAACCAGTACGCCGCGATGCCGTCCATGCACATCGGCTGGTCCCTGTGGTGCGGCCTGACGATCTTCGCCCTGGCCAGACTCCCGTGGGTCCGCATCCTGGGCCTGCTGTACCCGGCGGCCACCCTGATGGTCATCGTCGCCACGGCCAACCACTTCTGGCTCGACGCGGTGGGCGGCATCCTCTGCCTGACCTTCGGCTTCACGGTGGCCCGCCTCTGGTACGGCGCACTGCCGTACTCACTCCCGAGGCTGGTCCCGAGCGACACGAAGAGGCGACCGGTGCCGGCGAGGGTGTGACCACTCGCCCACGGCGGTGACCTGCCGTTCAGCTCCGCCCTACGGATTCTTCGTCTCCGTGCGGCGCTCGCTGCCGATGTACCCGATCTCTGCTCGGAGGCCTTCCTGAACC
>NZ_JBEXPK010000038.1:0-91592 GCF_040612015.1 Streptomyces sp. NPDC006476
GGTCAGCGCTGCAGGGTGAGGACGCCCGGCCGCCACGGCAGCTGGTCGTAGGGGCCGCTCGCGGAGGGGGACTTGCCCTGGTAGAGGAACTGCAGGTTGCAGGGGTCGACGGTCATGGTCTGGTCGGGGTTGTTGCGGACCAGGTCACCGTGGCTGATGTCGTTGGTCCAGGTGGCGCCGCTGTTGGCCTTGCCCGCGAACGGGTTGCTCTCACTGGCGGCCTGCGGGGTCCATGAACCGCCCAGGCTGGAGGCCGTGAACGAGCGGAAGTAACGCTGCTCGTTCGCACCCCGCGCCTCGACGATCATGAGGTACTGGTTCTGGCCCTGAACCTTGTAGACCTGCGGCGCCTCGAACAGGTTCTTCGTCGTGTCGCTCATGACCGTCGTGTACGACGAGCCGAAGTTGCCCGGGAAGTTCCCGATCGGCATGCTCGCCCGGTAGATCTTGCCGTTGTCACCGGCGAAGAACAGGTACATGTTCTGGTCGTCGGCGATCAGGGTCTGGTCGATCGGGCCGGTGGAAGATTCAGTCTTGGGGATGCTGCCGGTGAACAGCGCCTGCGGCGCGGACCAGCCGTTCGGGTTGGTGGGGTCGCTCGACGTGCGGTAGACGAACGGCGACGCGCCCCACTGGGACGCCAGCACCCAGATCTTCTTGGGCGCGAAGTAGAACAGCGTGGGCGCCACCGCGGACTGGCTCATCCCGGTCTGGCCGGCCGACGCCATGTCCGACCAGTTCGTGAACGGGCCGAACATCATCGAGCCGTACGACGATCCCGACACGTTCGACGCGTAGACCAGGTGCTTGCCGTTGTACACCACGTCGGTGAA
This sequence comes from Streptomyces sp. NPDC006476, assembly GCF_040612015.1. NCBI lineage: Bacteria > Bacillati > Actinomycetota > Actinomycetes > Kitasatosporales > Streptomycetaceae > Streptomyces > Streptomyces sp. NPDC006476. The sequence continues at coordinate 834 of NZ_JBEXPK010000038.1, forward strand.
GTCCTTCACCGACGTCCACCCGTTCGCCGGCTGCGCCAGCGCACCCGTCGAGGACCACCGGTAGGTCGACGGAAGAGCGCAGGTGCCGCCCGTCGATGTCGATACCGGCGTCGGCGTGGACGTGGACGTGGACGCGGACGTGGACGCGGACGACCTGAAGTTCCAGTGCTGGTTGGCGCCGCCGTTGGAGTCCCAGATCTGGACGGTGGTGCCGTTGGCGGTCCGACCGCCGGGGATCTCCAGCGCCCGGCCGCTGGCGACGTTGGTCAGCGTGTAGGAGCCGTCGCTGTTCCGGGCGGCCTTCCAGTGCTGGTTGGCGCCGCCGTTGGAGTCCCAGACCTCCATCCTCGTCCCGTTGCCCGTCTGGTTGCCGGGCTCGTCCAGTACCCGGCCGCTGGCGACGTTGGTCAGGGTGTAGGAGCCGTCGCCGTTCTTGGTGGCCCGCCACTGCTGGTTGGCGGCGCCGCTTGCGTCCCACACCTGGAGCGGGGTGCCGTTGCCGTTCTGTCCCGCGGGCTCGTCGAGAACGCGTCCGGCAGCCACGTCGGAGAGCGTGTAGACGGTGCCGGAGGTGATGTCCCCGGCCGCCGTCGTGCCGCCGCCGCTGCTGCCGCCCAGGGTGGTGAGCACCGCGTCGTAGGCGGGCTTCTTGTTGCCGTTGTTGTCGAACAGCAGCGGGTTCTCACCGGTGCGCCAGGAGTCGCTGTCGCGGATGCCCCACACCGTGATGCCCGTGCAGCGAGCGACGTTGAGGCAGTCCTGCACGGTGCTGGCGTACGCGGTGGCGGACGCCTGGGCGATGTCGAGTTCGGTGATCTGGACGTCCACGCCGAGCGCGGCGAACTTGGACAGAGTGGTCTGGAAGCTGGCCGGAGGGCCGCCAGCGCCGAAGTGGCTCTGGAAACCGACGCAGTCGATGGGCACGCCGCGGGACTTGAAGTCGCGGACCATGTTGTAGACGCCCTGCGTCTTGGCGTCGGTCCAGTTCTCGATGTTGTAGTCGTTGTAGCAGAGCTTGGCGGAGGGGTCGGCGTTGCGGGCCGTGCGGAAGGCTTCCTCGATGAAGCCGTTGCCCAGCACGTCCTGGAAGACCGAGCTGCGGTGCTGACCGCTGCCGCCGTCGGCGAACGCCTCGTTGACCACGTCCCAGGCGTAGATCCTGCCCTTGTAGTGGGTCATCTCCTGGGTGATGTGGTTGTCCATCACGCTGCGCAGCGTGTTGGCGTCGGTGATGGACTTGACCCAGCCGGGCAGTTGGGAGTGCCAGACGAGGGTGTGGCCGCGCATGCGCTGGCCGTGGGCGGTGGCGTGGTTGACGATCTGGTCGGCGGGGCCGAAGTTGAAGCTGCCGCGGGAGGGTTCGGTGGTGTCCCACTTCATCTCGTTCTCCGGGGTGATCACGTTGAACTCCCGGTCGAGAATCGTGGAGTACGTCGAGTCACCGAGCCTGCCAGAGGACACTGCCGTGCCGAAGTAGCGGCCGCTGCCGGACGCGGCGGCGGCCAGGGTCGGTGTGGGGGTCTCCGGCGTGCGTGCGGCCAGCGCGACCAGCGGTACGGCGGCACCCGCGGCGGCGAGGACCACGGCGGCGGCGAGCACGCGGCGAGTTGCCGGACGGCGGCGATGAGAGCGGTTCTGATCTGACAACGGCATGTCCTTCTGGCACAGCGGGCCCTGCTCCGGGCCCGGTCACCCACCAGTTGTCGCCACGCACACAAACGTTGCCGCGAGCGAGGGGAGAATCTTCACGGCCGCCGAACCCGGCTCCCCCCGGCCGACTGGCCGCACAGCGGCGTTCACCGGGTCGGGACGAACCCTCCCCGGACCGACGCGGAGCCGCCGGAACCCCGCGCGTCGACGCGGTAGCCGTCGCCCGCAGCACTGCGCACGCCGACGCCGTTGTTGAACTGTGCGGCGAACTCATGGCTCCCGGCCGGCACGGTCAGGCCCGGCTTGAGGACCCAGCGGTAGATCAGCGCGCCGCCGTCCTCCTGGACGGTGACGGTGAAGTCACCGTTCGGCAGGGTCTGCCAGGTGCCGGTGTTCTGCGCCTGGCCGGTCTGCACGATCCGGATCTCGACCGTGAGCGAGGTGAGCGGCTGGGTCGTCTTGAGGGCGAGGTTGCTCTGCGTCCAGTAGACGCTGCTCTTCGGATCCAGCGAGCCGGCCGACCACAGCGGCCCGTTCTGGCTCTCACCGGCGGACGGCGATGGACTGGTGGCCGGCGGAGTCGGGCGCGCGCTGCCCGGGGTGGTGGTGACCGGGGCCGGCGCGACAGGGGTGGGGCGGGCCGATGTCGGGTGCGGGGAGCCGGGGGTCGGGGACGGGGTGGCAGGCACGGTCACGGTGGCCGACGGCGGCGGCGAGGGGGTCGTGACGATGGCGGCGACGGCCAGGCCGCCGGTCGTCAGGATGCCGGCGGCGGCGAGCCCGGCGAGCGCGACCCTGGTCCCGGACCTCGCGAACGGCCGCGCGCGGTGGCGGACGGCGGGGCCGGCCATGCCGCGTTGCACCCGGGCCAGCATCCTCGCACGGTCGGGCCGGTGGGCCTCGGCAACCGCGCGCAGCTGACGGGCGATCTCCTCGTTCACCGGTTCCTCCTCCCTGCCACCAGGTCCCCGGCCGCTCGTGCGCCCAGTATCCTTTCCAGCTCGGCCATTCCCTTCGAGGTCTGGCTCTTCACCGTGCCGACCGAGATGCCCAGCGCCACCGCGGTGTCCTTCTCCGACAGGTCGAAGGCGTGCCGCAGCACCACGCAGGCGCGCTTGCGGAACGGCAGCCGGGCGAGTGCCGCTCGGACGTCCAGCACGGCCGCCATGTCCGGCCCCTCCACCTTCTCGGGGCTGCGGGACCAGAACAGCGTGATCCGGCGTCGCTCGCGCACCGCGCTGCGGATCCGTCCCCGCGCCATGTTGGCCACCACACCGCGGGCGTAGGCGAGCGGGTGGTCGGCCTGCCGCAAGCGGTCCCAGCGCTGCCACAGGGCGACCAGGGCATCCGCCGCGAGGTCGTCCGCCGCGTCGGTCTCGCCGGTCAGCAGGTAAGCCAGACGGGCGAGTTCGGCATAGTGGCGTTCGAAGAATTCGTGGAACTCCGCGGACGCGTCATCGAGGACCATCCCCCGGTCGCCCTCTCCTGGCAATGATGTGCGCGTTGGTTGCGCGTTCAACAACGGGGAGCGCAGCCTAGCAGTGCCCAGCCCGGGATTAGAACGGCGGTCGTGCCCGGTTGCGGGGCGGTGAAGGCTGACCGGCGGGCTGGTCAATGCCGGACCAGTTCGCGTCTGCGCCACGGCGGCTGCGCGGCGTACTTCTTTGCTCTCATGCCCGTCCATCCGGTAGGTCGACTCGGCCTTACGGCCCCCAGTTGCCGCAAAGGACGAGAAGGTTGCCGGGTTTTTGAGATCCCGGTGGCCGGTCACCGGTCTACACGTCCGTAAGGATCACCAGCACTTCAGGAAAGCACCCTGACTCGATGAAGCGATCTTGGCACCTTGTCCTGGCGTCGGCTCTCGTCGCGGGAGCCGTCACACCGGTGGTCGCGGTGGGCAGCGCGGTCGCCGCGGACGGCGACATCACCTCGGCCGTCCTGGCGAACCGTGATGTCGTCCTGACCGGTGACGCGGTCGTGCGCGTCCCGCAGGGAACCCACACGTACACCGGTGTGATCAGCGGTGAAGGAGCCCTTCGCGTGTCCGGCACCGGCACGCTGGTCCTCGCCAAGGACAGCACCTTCACCCTGCCGCGCTCCCGGCAGCACCAGAGGGTCCGGATCCCGGGCGGCAACCACCCGTACGTCGTGGTCGACAGTCCCGACGAGCCCGCGGTCACCGTGGACGCGGGGGCGACCCTCCAGTACGGCACCGGCGGTACGACCGGCCTGATCGGGTCCTTCCCGTACAACACGCCCGGTTACCAGCAGAACCAGGACAACATCCGGGTGGACGGCACACTGCGTCTGTCGCTGACCCGGCTGTTCAACCTGGGCATCATCAGCGGCTCCGGCCTGGTCACCCAGCCCCGGAACATGTGGGGAACGCTCCAGATCTGCGGCACCAACCCGTTCTCGGGCATCTTCGACAACGGCACGGGCGTCAACTTCGCGAGCACCACCTGTGCCGCCGACCTGCCCAACGCCCTCTCCGTCGTCAACCGCGGCTCATGGATCATCGACACCCCGCTCTACCACACTGTCGTAGAGCGGCAGAACTTCTACAGCCACGAGTACGGCAACGACGTCAATGTGCACTCCCGCCCGGGCAGCAAGGTGATCCTCACCGGCGTCTACAGCTGGAGTGACAGCGGCGACGGGGCGGCGCCCTCGCTGAGCGACCCCGGACTGAACTGGCGGCCCGTGGCCCACAACCTGAACAAGCGTGGCACCAACATCGAGGGCGCCGACGTCCAGTGGGGCGACGGGACCACGCACCGGATCTTCATGCCCGGCACGGCGCAGACGGTCTACATCAACCTGCACGCCAGACGGCAGCGCTCCCGGCTCACCTTCGACTACAACGGACCGGTGACCCTGGGCGCGCCCATCGGCGGCGGCATGTATCACGACACCCTCAGCGCTCCCGGCGCCGGGGACGTCGTCATCGCCGGCACCAGCGGCAACGACGTGACCTTCGCAGCAGCGCAGTACTACGACGGATCCACCACCATCGACAGGAAGGCGACCCTCCGTCTCGGCTCCGGAACCACGGGCGGCGACGGGCGCCTCCACACCGGCGGAGCCCTCGACAAAGTGATCGACAACGGTTCACTCGTGATCCGCAACACCGGGACACCCATCTCCCTCCCGGCGGTGACCGGTGCCGGATCGGTGACGCAGAACGGAGCCGCCGCCACCACCGTCACCAGCGCCGCCTACACCGGCGCCACCACTGTGGCCAAAGGCAGCCTGATCGTCTCCGGGACCTCTCTGCGGACATCGAGTGCGGTCGCTCTGACCGGTTCCTCGGCCGTCCTGGATCTCAGCAAGGCACGCGACACGACACTGCGCAGGCTGCGGGTCGTCACAGGCGCGAAGATCCTTCTTTCCCGGAACTCCCCTGAGCTGACCGTCGGTTCGACGACCGCAACAGTCTCCGGTAAGGGTCTCGCCATCGGCGGGATGCGCTTCTCCGTCAGCCGGGCCGCCGCCCGCACCGTGCTGACCGCTCTCCCGTCCACCAAGACCGCACACCCGTCCTCCGCCGCGAGCGCACCGGCACCCTCCCCCGCCCGGACCGGCCGAACGGCCACGCCCCTGGGCGCCTCCACCGGCACCATGGCGGACACCGGCAACAACTTGGGTGCTCTGTGGGGCGTCACAGGACTGGCGGGCGTCGTACTCGCAGGCGTCGCCGCGGTCTTCGTCTTCGTGCGCGTCCGCTCGCGTCCGCGTACGTCCCCGCGTCACGCCCGCTGATCCCCCGGCCGCCACGGATTCCACCGGCCCGCCCATGGCCGTCGGCGCTCACCCCTTACGATGACTTCGCTGCCACGGTGTGTGTGATACCGACGGCGATCCGGCCGAGCGATGTGCCCGAGGACCTCCGCAACCCGGCTCGGTCGGCGCGAGCGGGGCTTCGTACCCGCGTCAGGTCGAAGGGAGACCCGATGCCAAGGCATGCCGCGCCCGCGGCCGACGTGATAGCCGCGGCTCGGGCCGGTGATCGCGGCGCCCTGGAAGAGCTCAGCTCCCGGACGCTTCCGCTGGTCTACAGCGTCGCGGCGCGTGCGCACCCGTACCGCGACGACGTCGACGACATCGTCCAGGAGACGATGATGCGCATCCTGCGCGGCGTCGGGGGACTGGAGCACCCGGAGGCGTTCCGGTCCTGGGTGATCACCATCACCGTGAACGAGGTCCGCGACCACATCCGCAGGCGCGCCAGGAGGGAGACGACGGGAGCGGCGTTCGACGCGGCTGAGCACCGGCCCGACCCGGCCGCCGACTTCGCCGAGGGGGTCCTCCTCGACCTGCGGCTGTCCGGGCAGCGCGAGGAGTCCGTGCGCGCGACCCGTTGGCTCGACGAGGACGACCGGGAACTGCTGTCACTGTGGTGGCTGGAGACGGCCGGCCGGCTCGCCCGGGCCGAGCTCGCCTCCGCTCTGGACATGACCGGCCATCAAGCGGCTGTACGGGTGCAACGCATGAAGGAGCGCCTGCACACCTCCCGCGTCATCGTCCGAGCCCTCGCGGCCAGACCCGCATGCGGGGAACTGACCCGGCTGACCCTGGACTGGAACGGGGCCCCCAGCGGCCTGTGGCGCAAACGCCTCGGCCGCCATGTGCGGCAGTGCCCGCGGTGCGTGCGCCACGAGGAAGGCATGCTGGCCCCGGAAGGACTGCTGGCGCCCCTGGCCCTCCTGCCCGCGCCGGCGGCACTGCTGGCCTGGCGCCCGTGGCTGTCCGCGGGAACGCACGCGGCGGCGGCCGGCCATGTCGGCACCACGGCCACTTCAGGCAGCGGGGGTTCCGCGACGGCAGGGACCGCAGGGACCGCAGGGACGAGCCTCACCGCGAAGGCCGTGGTGGCGGCGGCGAGTGCGCTGCTTGCCGTGGGCGGTGGCGTGCTCGTGTACGCGACCCCCTGGTCCAGCCCTTCGGCGCGTCCGGCCACCGCCCCGACGGCTTCCGACCCGGCACCCGCGCGGTCGCCCTCGCCCACCGCATCCGCATCCGCATCACCGTCACGGCCGGCGCCGGTACGGGGCTCGGCCGTCTCGCGTCCCTCGCCCCGGCCGCGGTACGGGTCCGTGGTCGACACCGTGGACAGCGCGCCACCGCCGGACCGGCCGCCCGCCGCATTGCCCCATCGCCCGCAGACCACGGTGACGATGACGGGGCTGAAGAGACACCTGGACGGCTATCAGCTCGTCCACCGCGGGGACACGGTGGTACTGCGCGGGAAGGGCTACTTCACCGTCCACTGGGACGTGATGTACGGGCGCCCCGGGCTGCTGACCATGCCCTCGTGGACCGAACTGCGAGGAAGGCTCTTCCACGTGGCCTCGGGCGGCGGCCACCGCATGGACGACCGTCAGCCGGGCGCGCCCGCCGGCGGCACCTGGATGGGCAACCGGCAGCAAGGACTGATCGTCCTGCCGCCGGGAGCCCAGCAGATGTGGCAGAACGAGTACTACTACCTCGACGGCAGCGTCACACTCCACCTCAACGAAACCCAGGCCGACTACAACCTCGACGTCCTGCACTCCTCCTGGCAGGAGACAGCCGACGACATCGCCAGTCCCCCGGCCCCGCACTCCGCCGACCGCGAACGGTACGGACTCGTGCGCGACACCGGCCGCGACGACGCCCCCGTACCGCAGTACGCCACCCGCTCCACGCCGACCGACGCGGGCACCGTGCCCCAGCGCTCCGTCGTGTCCTGACCATGGGCGGTTGCCCAGGCGGGCGTGCCGTGCCCATGGCGTGCCGCCTGCGAACAGCTCGCGCCTCGAACCCCGCGGCGCATCCGCCCGCCCTCTGACCGACCGGGAGCGGCGGTCCTGCTCCTGCTCGCCACCGGCGAACGGAACCAGTGGTTCGCCCGCCGCCTCGACAACGCCGAGCGCACGGTGCGGGCGCACACGATCGCCGCACCCTCGCTGCGCGAGCGGCTCACCGGTGGCGGCCTGGGCCACACCACCAGCCGCGGACTCCACGCTCGTAGGCGAGGAGGCCCACTGACATGGAACCGATCACAAGGCCGGCTGACGCGTCGGCGGTGATGGCGGCGCGCGGGGTGGTCAAGCGCTTCGGCGACGTCCGGGTGCTGAACGGTATCTCCATGGACGTGCGGGCCCGCGAGGTCGTGGTCATGGTGGGGCCGTCCGAGTCCGGCAAGACCACGTTCCTCCGCTGCCTCAACCACCTCGAACGCATCGACGAGGGCGAGATCCTCATTCACGGCCGTCCTGTCGGCTGCCGGCCGCGGCCGAGCGGACCAGCGCTTCAACCTCTTTCCCCATCTGACCGCGCTCGACAACGTGGCCGTCGCGCCGGCGAAGGTCCTCGGCATGCCGAAAGCCGAGGCCCGGGAGCAGGCACAGGAGCTCCTGGCGAGGGTGGGCCTCGGACACAAGGCGTCGTCGCGGCCGTCGGCCCTGTCGGCCAGCAGCAGCGCGTCGCCATCGCCCGCGCCCTCGCCATGAAGCCGGAGTTGATTTCGCCCGCTCGGCCGCGGACCGACTGGTCATGTGCGACCAGGGGGCCGTCCTGGAGGAAGGCCCCCCTGAGAAGCTCGTGACCGACCCCGCCCACGAACGCACACGCGCCTTCCTGCGCCGCATCAACGAGGGCGACTGAGCAAGCGCGGCGGACACCGGTCCCCGGGTCGCTGCCCAGAGACCCGAGTGTCAGACCCTTCCGTCATGCTCTGCTCATGGTGATTGCGACCAACAGTCGGGGCCACGTCGTGAAGCGCCCTGCGGAGCCGAAGATAGGATCGATGCTCGCTGAACTGGATCAGGGCGATCATCTGATCCTTGAGCGGCAGGACGAGGGCCGGGAAGGCAACTGGTACGTCCAGGTGCTGTTCCGGGACAACAACACCTACCAGCTGGAGTACCGCGACGGCGTTCCCGCGGAGCACTACCAGACGGAGACGGTGTCGCAGGAGGAGGTCCTGCGAGCACTCCTGGGCTGGGTGGCTGACGAGCCCGCCTGGCGGGAGGGCTTCACCTGGACCAACATCGGCCACTGGTTTGCGCCGGCTCCTGCGGATGAGGCCGATCCGACCGCCCAGTAGCGCGGCGCCATCAGCCCCGTTCAGCGGGCCCACCAGGTCAGCACCGTTGTCAGCAGGAAGACGGCAGCCGCCGTGAGCCAGATCGCCAGGGGTGTCGTCCTTGTGGGGGTGGCCGACGGGTGCCCCCCTTCTCCCTGGGACAGCAGGGCGTCCGCGAAGGACTGGGCGGTTTGGGGGCGGTTTTCAGGTTTGGCGGACAGTGCGGCACGGAGGAGGGTGTCGATGCCGTTCGGGGCCCCGAGCTCGCTGGGAACCCTCGGGGGCGGCGGCGGGGTCTGCGTCGGCGCCAGGGTCGCGCGGCCGGCCGGACCGAACGGCTTGCGGCCGGTCAGGAGTTCATAGGCGACGACACCGAGGGCGTACACGTCGGCCCGATTGTCGAACCCGCCGGTCTGGAGAGCCTGTTCGGGCGCCATGTAGGCGGGCGTGCCCGTGGTCACGGTCAGCCCCGACGCGTCGGCCAGCTGCTTCGCGCTTCCGAGATCCGCGACGAGGACGGCGGCGGGCGTGCGGCCGACGTCCAGCAGGAGGTTCGAGGGCTTGATGTCACGGTGGACGACGCCCGCGTCATGGAGCACCTGCACGGCGTATCCGGCCTCGGCCGCCAGACGGAGGGCCTCCTCGGGCCGGCAGTGCCCGACCTTCTCGGCCAGCGTGCCGCCTCGGACGTAGTCCATGACGAAGTAGGGCCGGTCGTCCTGGACGCCCACGTCATGCACGCGTACGACACGTGGGCTGGAGATCCTTCGGAGCAGCCGCGCCTCGGCCAGGAACCGTTGTCGTACGTCCGCGTTCGACGCCCAGTTGTCGGCCAGCACCTTGACCGCGACATCGGTGTCGAGTTCGGGATCGTAGGCTCTCCAGACGGTCGCGAACGAACCGGCTCCCAGCCTGTCCTCGAGGAGGTAACGACCTAGCTTCCGCATGCGGCGACATTCTGCCCGAGGCGCTGGTGGGACCGGGAACTGCGGTGCGGCCAGGTGGAGTCCAGGTCAGTGGAGTCCAAGGTCATGCGTGAACGGGGGACAGCAGGATGATCGACCAGGATGAACTGACCCAGCTCGTGGCGTCCGCCCAGACAGGTGACCGGGCGTCCCTGGATCGCCTTCTCGTCAGGCTGCGCCCGACGGTCATGCGGCGCTGCTCCAGGTTTCTCCCGCACCACGCCGACGCCGAGGAGGCCGCGCAGGACGCCCTGCTGTCCATCAGCACCCACCTGCACGAGTACAGCGGGCGAGGCTCGTTCCTCGGGTGGGTGACGGTGATCGCCTCGAACGCCGCCAGATCGACGTACCGCTCGATGCGCCGACGGGCGGAGGACAGCCACGCGGTCCTTCCCGAAGGTGCCGACCCTCGTACGACGAGCGTCATCGCCGGGACCCGCGTGGACCTGATGGACTCGCTGGCCGCGCTCGAGGAGCGGCATCCGGCCCTGGTGGAATCCTTCGTGCTGCGCGATCTGGGCGACCTGACCTATGTCCAGGTCGCCGAGATCACCAACGCTCCCCTCGGTACGGTCAAGGACCGTATCCATCAGGCCCGTCGCTTCATGCGGGACCGGCTCGCCAGTGGCTGCTGAGGCGTCTGCCGCCGTGCGGACCCGGACGATCGCCGTCATCATGACGGCAGCCGTCGGACTCGGCCTGCTGACGGGCCGGTTCGTGCTGCCCGCTCGCTCCGCTCCGGCCCGCCCGTCGGCGACGACAGGCGCTACGGCGTCCTCGCAGGGTGCCCGCTCCACGGCACCGAAGCCCTCGAGCGGTCCCATGACGAACCGGCACCTGGTGACGGGCGCCGACTTCAGGGAGGCCGGGGTCTCCCAGCGCATCCAGGTGCGCGATCGTGTGGGGGACGGCTACTACGCCAACGCCGTCTGCACGGGTGAGAGGACACTCGGCCAGACCCTGGGGTCGTACGACGCGCACTTCCGCGCCTTGGTGACGCCCAAGGACACGGGCGACGAGGGCGCCACCAAGGCGGCGAAGATCAAGGACGACGTCGCGTTCGAAGTCGCCGACGACGCCGGGAGCCGGGCACTGGCCCGGAACTACGCCGAGCGCCTGCTGCTGGAGGAAGTGCCGTGCCAGAGCGAGGTGGCCACCCACTGGGTCTACGGGCCGACGCACACGATCGACGTCGCCGCGGACATCACCGCGAGCTGGATGGGCATGTACGACGGCGACCTGAACAGCAGGGGGACCGCGCCACGGGGCAAGGAGCCGTGCGGCGGCATCGCCATACTGCGCAACGGCTCTCACTACGGTGTCCTGGAGGTCGAGGTCTGCCTCGACACGGCCGCGATGACGCGGATCGTTCAGGCGGCCGTGACCCGGCTCTGAGGCCGCCCGCGCCCACCCGCAGAAGTGACCCGGATCACATCGATCGCCGCGGATTTCCATCCAACATCTCGCGGACCCGCCGCATCTCCCAGGTGTACGACGATGCGAACCGCGTCGCCACCAGACAGGAGAGTGAGATGTTCGACCACCACCAAGCAGCCGGCAAGAGGTTCTCGCGTCGCGGTCGTACGGCAGGGGTGGCCGCCACCGCCGGTGCCGCCCTGATCGCGCTCGTCATCGGCACGCATCCCGCTGCAGCGGGCGTCGGCAGCGGTGCTCCGAACCGGTCGGCGGCCGCGCTTGCCGCCGCTGTCGCCGAACCCGGGCTCGGCTCCGGCGACCTGATGCAGAGTGAGGACTTCTTCCAGTCGGGTCTGTCGCCGGTCGGCGCGAAGGTGGGCCTGACCGGGAAGCAAGCCCTCTCGGCGTGCTCCGGCGAGGAGACGATGCGAACGCTGACGAAGGGGAAGGGTGTCGCCTATGCCGAGGTCGCCTGGGCCTTCGACACCCAGCACACCTCGCTGACCGAGTCCGTCACCGCAGGTTCCACCGGCACGTCGGCGGCGTCCTACGAGCGGCAGCTCAACAAGCTGGTGCGCGGCTGCCAGGACGAGCCGGCGGGTCACTGGTACTACGGCAAGGGGCGTGCGATCACCGTGCGGGGCGGCAAGGGCAGTTGGTACCCGTCCTACAACGGCGACGGCAAGGTCGCCGGCGGGGTCGCGGTGATCCGCAGCGGGAACAGGGTCGGCATCGTCGAGCTCTCCGGCCAGCCCAGCGATGACGCCGCCTACATGGAAGGCATCGCGGCGGCTGCCATCAACCGGCTGAGCGACTGATCCGCCTGCGCGGCGGCGCCAACCAGGACCGCACCGACCGTACGTACAGCCTGTCGGCCGTCCTACTTGCTGACGGCGAAACGCATCAGGGAGTGCTCGTCGCCCTGCTTGATCTTGCCCGTCGCATTGATCACTTCAAGCTTCCAACTGCCCCCGGCCCGCACCGCCTTGGCCACGGCGCAGCCGTTGTCCTGGGTGAGCAGACTCGGCCAGATGTCGGCGACCTGTTGCGAGCTGCCCCCGGTCGCGTCGTAGACCTTGAAGCTGATGTTGCGCGCCTTCTGGAAGGAACTCCCCTTCTTGTACGCGGCGGCGACGAACACGATCGACGTGATGTTGGGCGGGATCCGCGCGAACTCGACGGTCACCGTTTCGTCGTCGCCGTCGCCGTGCCCGGTCTGGTTGTCGCCGCTGTGGACCAACGAGCCGTTGCCCATGGGGTCGAGCGAGTCGAGGCCCGCGAGGCGCACCGGGTCCCCGCCCTGCAGGGCGATGGCGATCAGGTCGAGGTCGGTGCCGCTCTTGCGACGCAGCTTGCCCAGTACTCCGCCGCTGCTGCCGGCGGTGGGATCCCATGAGACCCCGATGGACAGATGGGTCACTCCGTCCAGGTCTGCCGGGCCGTCTTCCTTGGTGAGCGTGATCATGGGTGGCGCATCCTCGTGTCGAAGGGACTACAACACGCAGAGTGTGCCCGGCGCCTTCGTGGTTCCGCGTATCGGGCCCGAAGTGCGCTGAGGGGGACGGCGATGCGGTGCCGGTGGGGTCCGGCGCCGCAGGGGCCGTCCTGCGAGCGCGGCCACCGCATGGAACACTGCTCGGGGTCCCGGGTCAGGCCCAGCAGCCGTTGACGGTCGCGGCGAGGCCGTCCAGGGCGTCCTTGATGTCGGCGGGGTTGGCGGTGGAGCCGTTCTCGACGAAGGAGAAGATCTTCAGGCGCCCGTCCTGCGCCTTCGTCATGCCGCTCAGCGCGATGGCACCGGTGAGGGTGCCGGTCTTGGCGCTGACCTTTCCCACTGCGCACTTGGAGTCCGCCGTGTCGAACCTTCCCCACTCGGGTCCGAGGGTGGCGCCCGCCTCACCCGCGACGGGCAGGCCCTCCGCGATGTACCGCAGGGTGTGGCCGTAGCGGGGGTCGGTGGTCAGGTCGAGGATGTCGGCCAGGGTCCGTGCCGGGATCCGGGTGGCGCGGGAGAGCCCACTGCCGTCGTACATCTCGAAGTTCTCCAGTGAGACGCCGTACCGCCGGCTGAGCACGTCCCGTACGACCGCGGCACCGTTCTCGAAGGTGGCCGGGCGGCCGGCGCCGAGCGCGGTCATCCGCAGCAGCGTCTCGGCGATGTTGTTGTCGCTCACCTTGAGCATGTGCTCGACGATCCCGGAGAGCTTCCCGGACCGGTGCTGGGCCACGGGGACGTCCCCCGGCCCGGCCACACCGTGGGTGACGTCTCCGGTGACGGTGACTCCCTGCTGGGTGAGGAGGCCCGCGAAGACCTGGCCCGCGTCCAGCGAGGTGTCCATGACGGCGTGTCCGTCCACCACCAGGGCCCGTACCGGCGCGACCTCGTCCGGGTAGTAGCCGGTGTTCCAGCCGTTGGCGAGCGTGGGCTCGGGGAAGAGGCTGTCGTCGACCTTGACCTTCACCGACGCGAGGCCCGCACTCTTCAGTCCCGCGACCGCGGTCTTCGCCAGCGCCTGCAGATCACCGGTGGTCAGGGTGCGGTCGCCGCCGCCGACCAGGGTGAGCGTGCCGTCGCCGTAGACCACCTTGGTGGTGAACCGGTGGTCGGGGCCGAGCACCGTCAACGCGGCGGTGGAGGTGGCGAGCTTGGTGTTGGACGCGGGCATCAGCGCGGTCGTGGCGTCATGCCCCCAGACCGCCTTGTCGGACTCGGCGTCGATCACGACACCGCTGAGCGTGCTGCCCAGACGTGCGTCCACGGTACGGGTGTTGAGGTTGTCCGCGATCTTCTGCTCGGCGGGGTCGAGTTCGGGCGCGGTCGTCCTGGGCACGGCCTTGTCGGCGGCGAAGGCGGACGGACCGGCCAGGATCGACCCCGCGATCGGGGCGGTCGCCGCGGCCAGGAGCGCTCGGCGGACCGACGGGCTCATGGCTCTGGGCTTGCGGTGACGGCCGCCGGAAGCGTCGGTGGACGAGGTGATTCGGGGCATGTGGGGGATACCTCGATGCTGGTTCGAACGACGAACCGGAGAACGGATGTTGATAGCGCAAGCTATCCGGTCGGCAAAAACCACGGCCGAGCTTTCTGTGAATCTCATGGGTGACGGACGCCACGTCGGGGCCGGCGGCGCTATCCGCGTCCACAACGCGTTCGGCTCGGTCGATGTCGTCGTCGGCCCGGAGGGCTGCCACGGCTGAGGTGCCCCACGGCCCGAGGAGGGCCGAACGTCGCCGGGCTGTGCGGGTCGGCGCGTGCGCGGGGCCCGGCCGAGGGTGTCGTTCGCGACCGCCGGGGGCACGGGTGGCGGTGCCGACGGCCCAAGGCCGTCCCGGGCGCCCGGGAACACCGCGCCCGCCTCCGCCGCCGGCCGGGCGAAATGGGACCGGCGGCTGTTGTTCAGGCCGGTCCGGTTACTGGAGGTGGAGGCGGCTGAGGGCGGTGGTCCAGTCGGTGACTATCGCCTGCTGGGCGGCGGCGAGGGTGATCCGGCCGGCGCAGACCGCGGTGTGGAGTTTGGTCTCCACCGGGTCCTTCTTGTTGTTGATCCCCTGGCTCGCCCTGTGGTGGGGGTCGGCCGGTTCGACCCACAGGTTGCGGGGGTCGTTGGGGTCGCCGCCGAGTTGGAGGCTTATGAGGTGGTCGTACTCGCCCTCCGACAGGCTGCCGGTGTAGTCGTAGGAGGCGGCGTTGAGTTTCTTCTCCTTGCCGGTGACGTACGCGGAGGGGCGCACGCCCGAGGTGTATCCGCCCTTGCGGCATATCGTCGACTTGAGGTTCGCCTGCGTGACGGCCGGGGATATCGCGCCCGGGGTGCACTTGGGGTCCTCCAGCGGCTCCCCGTGCTCGTAGCGGTAGTGGCAGGTGCCCGGCGCCGGTTGCCGCTGGACGGTGTAGTGCTTCTGCGGGCCCGCGCCCACCGCTATCGCCCGCCCCGAGCCGGTCGTACCGGCCGCTCCCCCCGCGGGGCTGCCGCTCCCCGACGGGGCCGGGGTGCCGAGCGAGGGGGACTTGCATCCGGCCAGCAGCAGACAGGCGAGGACGACGGGCGGCACGAGACGGCGGACGGAAGGCATGGCGACCCCTCAGAGGCAGGCGATGACTGAGCAGATACTCCCCCACCGGGTCACGGCCCTACCGCGCGGGGCACAGCTCTTGAGCGGGTCTTGGGGCGGTCACGCCGGCGCGCTCCGGCCAACGCGGCCGATCTGCCCCGCAGTTCGGTCAGGAGCCGCCCGCTCGGCGCCCCCGCGCACCGGCCCCTTCGCCGTCGTGTTCCCCCCACGCGGGAAACCGGTCGGCTCACGTCAAGGTGAGCCGACCGGTTTCACGTGCGCGGCTCGGGCCGTCAGGCCGTGTGGTCGCGGCGGAGGACCCCCGCCTCCGTCGCCGCGTGGCCGGTGGTGCCCAGGACGACGACCTGGAAGGCCGCGCCGATGTAGGCGGTGACGAAGCGGGAGATCCTGCGGGTGCTGCTGCGCATGTGGGTTGCCTGCCTTCCGGGTGTGTGGACTGGCGTACGGCTGCTCGGGGTCGTCACCAGGTGACGGCGTCGTCCATCGACTGCTGCCAGTACGTGACCTTGATCGAGTCATCGATGTGGACGCCCTTGGCCGGCAGTGCCGGGTGGGCAGGGGCGCCGACGTTCCCGGAGAGGGAGCGGCCGTAGAAGTAGACGGTCAGGGAGTTCACGGTGCGGCCCTTCCCTCCGCTGCCGTCGGCGGCGGACAGGCTGACGGCCGCGTACCCGGACTGGCCGGGCTCGAGCGTGACGACCGCCTGGGGCTGCGAGTCGTCGATGACCGGCGGCTCGGACTGGGCGTCGGTGAACTGGACGCTCGGGTAGCCGTAGAGGAAGCAGGTCTTGCTGCCGGTGTTGGTCACGGTGAGCAGCATGTGGTTCACGGGGCGGTTCAGCGGGGCCGCGACCGTCTTGGTGTTGGACCCCTCGCAGGTGACCGTCTTGCCGGAGGAGGCCGGCGCCTTAGGGGCGGAGGTGCGCGCGGTCTGCTTCGAACCGCCGGTGGTCGAACCCGCACCCGTGGAGCCCGTGGAGCCGGAGGCGCCGGTGGAGCCGGTGGTGCCCTGGGAGGCCGTCGTTCCCGTCGAACCCGTGGAGCCGGAGTCCGCGCCCGGCGAGGCCGTACCCGTCGCGGTGCTGGTGGACCTGGTCGTCGCCGCGCCCTCGTCGTGGGCGCCCGTTCCGCCGTTGCACGCGGTCAGGGAGAGCGCGGCGAGAACGGTGGTCGCGGCGGCGGCTGCGAGACGGGTGCGGGAGGTACGGAGAGCGGTCATGTCGCTGTGCCCCTTCGGTGTTCGGGTGGCGGTGGTGACTGGATGACCGAAGCTTGTGAGGTGATCCGTCCCAACCGCCACGTCCGGCGGGGAGTTGGGGACGCTGGAACGCCAAAACGCAGGATGAGCAGGGGAAACGCCCGTGCCCTGGAACGGGTGAATGGGACGTGGGGACTGCGGGGAACGGGTGCCCTGGTGCTCTCAGGGGCGTTCGCCCAGCTGCAGCACGCCGGCCGCGGAGAAGCACGCGGCGCCGAGGAGGGTGCCCCAGTCGGCGATGCCGGCGTTGATCAGACTGCCGGTGGCGGGGCGGGTGTAGGCGACGATCGCCGAGACCATGAAGAGGGCGGAGCCGAGTTGGTTCACAGCGACGATCCACCAGCCGAGGCTGCGGCGGCGCAGGCAGGGCCGGCCGCGGTGGCAGATCTCGACGAAGGCGAGGTGGCCGGAGATCAGGAACAGCACACAGCCGATCATGTCCGGGGCCCAGACCAGCCGGTTGATCTGCTGGACGCTCAGTCCCCTGAGGAAGGAGTCCAGCAGGTCCACGGCGAAGACCAGCGTGCCGGCGAAGAGGACGAGCGCGCTCAGCCAGTCCACCCGCCCCGGCTCGTAGCTCCACCAGCGCCAGTGGCGGGTGACCAGGCGCCCTTCGCCGCCGGGTACGTGCCGGGGGGCGTTGACGACCTGGAGCAGGGAGACGTATCCGCCGGTGTTGAAGAACAGACCGCCCGCGAAGTAGATCGAGGCGCAGGTGGTGGCGTCGCCGGAGCCGAACTGCGCCACACCCGCACCGGCCGCGAAGAGCGCGCCGCCGATGATGAAAGCGGTCGCGGCGACCGCGTTGAGCCTGCGCAGTCGGCCGAGCGCGACGGCGTCACCCCTGATGTCCCGGCCGGCCGGTGCGCCGGACGGCCGGACCGCGATGGTGCCGCGGCGCCGGGCGGGCCGTGACTCCCAGACGGCGGTGCCGCCGCCGGGCGGCTGCCAGGTGAGCCGGGTGGTGAACGGCCCCGCGCCCTCCGCGCGTTGGTCGGTGGATGTCATGCGGGCGGGATGGCGGCGATGCCGCCCTCTTCCTCGGGACTGATCGGGCGCCGCCGCTTGCCGCCGCGCCACCACATGAGCCGGCCGTAGGCGGCGATGAGGACGGACGCCACGATGCCGGGGACCACGCCGAGGTGCGTGCCCGTGGCCTTGGCGGCCTGTTCGTAGAAGGCGGGCAGCTGACCGGGGAGGTCACGGGCCACCACCGCGTGCTGAGCCGAGACGTACGTGGTGACCGTGATCGTGGTCATGACGAGGGCGATCAGCAGTTCGGTGATCAGCGCCCGCCAGGACGGAGGTCTCGGCTCCTGCTCGTCGCGTGCGTCGCTCATGAAGCGGAGCTAAGCACACATACAGATCATTTCGATCAGTTCGATTGGTTCCATCGGTGGTTTCTCCCGGGGCGGTCCACGGGTGGAGTACGTCCGGTGTCGGGCCCCCGGTGTCGCTCATAGCCTCCGAAGAGACACGGCACGACGACGCGAGAGGTACGACCGGTGGCTCTGCACAACGCTCAGGAGAGGGCCGTCGACCCGGCCGCCGACATCTTCACGTCGCCGATCAGCGAGGAGCCCCTGTCCAAACGGACCATGCCGCTCCTGCCGGCCCTTCCGCATGTCGTCTTCCAGCTGCTGCGCGGCGAGCTGCTTCTCGACGGCAACGCGGCGCAGAACCTCGCCACCTTCTGCACCACCTGGACCGACGACGAGGTCCGGCGCCTGATGGACCTGTGTCTCGACAAGAACATCGTCGACAAGGACGAGTACCCGCAGACCGCGGAGATCGAGTCCCGGTGCGTCAACATCCTCGCCGACCTGTGGCACGCGCCCGGTCGCGATGGGGAGACCGAGCCCGCCGTGGGGTGCTCCACCACCGGCTCCAGCGAGGCCGCCATGCTCTGCGGTCTGGCCCTGAAATGGCGCTGGCGCGACCGCCGTCGGGCCGCCGGTCTGCCGACCGACCGGCCGAACCTGGTGTGCGGGCCGGTGCAGGTGTGCTGGGAGAAGTTCGCCCGCTACTTCGACGTGGAGCTGCGCCAGGTGCCGGTGGAGCCGGGCGCGACCGGTTTGCAGGCCCATCAGCTGCGCGAGTACGTCGATGAGAACACGATCGGCGTCGTGGCGATCCTCGGAGTGACCTACACCTGCACCTACGAACCCGTCGCGGAGATCACGGCCGAACTCGACCGTCTCCAGCAGGAGAAGGGGCTCGACGTTCCCCTGCACATCGACGCGGCGTCCGGCGGGTTCATCGCCCCCTTCCTCCACCCCGACCTGGAATGGGACTTCCGCCTGCCCCGGGTCGCCTCCATCAACGCCTCCGGGCACAAGTACGGCATGGCCCCGCTCGGCGTGGGCTGGGCCCTGTGGCGCGACAAGGCGGCCCTGCCCGGGGACCTGGTCTTCCACGTCGACTACCTCGGCGGCGACATGCCCACGCTCGCCCTGAACTTCTCCCGCCCCGGCGGCCAGGTCGTCGCCCAGTACTACATGTTCCTGCGCCTGGGCCGCGAGGGTTACCGGCGCGTCTACCAGGCCTGCGCCGACACGGCGCAACACTTCGCCCGCCAGGTCGCCGGCATGGGCCCCTTCACCCTGCTCTACGACGGCGCCGGAGCGCTCCCGGCCGTCTCCTGGACGCTGACCGACCCGGCCTCGGTGGGCTGGAGCCTGTACGACCTGTCCGACCAGCTCCGTATGCGCGGCTGGCAGGTCCCGTCGTACCCGCTGCCGCCCGACCGTCAGGAGACCGTCATCCAGCGCGTGCTCGTGCGCCACGGCGTCGACCGTGACGAGATCGAACTCCTGGCCGAGGACATGCGCCGGGCGATCGAGCACCTCGACAAGGGGCGTCCGCACGACTCCGCGCGTGTCGGCTTCCACCACTGACCGCTTCCGCCACTGACGGCTTCCGCCGGAAGCAGGGACCCCGGGCCACCGGCCCGGGGTCCGTGACGTCTGCTCATCTCATTCGACCCGTTATTGCACAGCTGTGACGGCGGGCGCACAGCTCCGTCATGCCCTGGGGGGAAGACTTCTCCCATCGCGCAGAGCGGCAAGCCGAGCAGACCGGTCCGGGTCCCGGGGCGGCGGGCAGTTCCGCGAGTCCGTCGCCGCAGCGTCGTTCACATTCCTGGGGGAAACCGATGTCCGCTCGTAACCGCCGCAGCTCCGCAGCCCTCGTCACCGCGGGGGTCGCCGCACTGCTCACCCTGAGCGGCGCGGCCGCCACCGCGATGGCCCTTCCGTCCTCCGGCCGCGAGGCCAGGGGCAGTGCCACGATGGTCGCCGCGGCCGCGTCCACCCACACCCTCAGCGTGCCCAGGGGTCTCACCATCAGCGACGGCACCCGGCACGTCGTGATCGGCGGCAGGTCGGTCGACTTCGGCACGGTCGTCCGTGACCTGGCCTGGAACCCGAGCGGCACCAAGGCCGCCTTCATCGACGGGCACGGCAACCTGGTCGTCTCCGACCCCGACGGCAGCCACCGGGTGACCGTCGCCGCCCGTCCGGGCGGACAGACCTGGTCCCACCCCACCTGGCAGGTCGCCGCGGCGGACCGGGCGAACGGCATCCCCGCGAAGAACAACATCATCTTCTCCGCCAAGATCCACAGCAGCACCGTACTCGAGCGCGTCAAGGCCACCAGCGACCACGGCAAGCCGGCGAAGCTCGGCCTGAACGGCGAACCGGGCGAGGGCGGTGTCCCGCAGACGAACAACACCTGGCCCAACGCCGGCGGGTCGTACGGCACGTCCGTCTACGAGAACACCCACACCGGCGAGGTCTACATCCGCGACGACTACCTGCGTCAGCAGGGCGGTGCGCTGGCCCGTGGCTCCGAGCCCGCGCTCTCTCCCGGCGAGGAGGAGGTCGTCTTCGTGCGCTCCGTCGGCGGTCATGACCATCTCTTCGTCGACGACCTGGGCGCCGGCACCAACGCCGCCAAGGACATCACCCCGCACGCCACCACCGACTACACCGAGCCCGCCTGGTCGCCGAACGGCAAAACCATCGCCTTCCGCACTCCCACCGGCACCTACACGGTGACCAGGACCGCCCACGGCTTCGGCAAGCCGGTCAAGGTCAGCACGCGCACCGGCCTGCCGGCCTACCGCGGCTGACCGCCGCCCGACCGGCCTGCCGAGCGGGCGAGTTCGGCCCGCAGCTCCTCCAGGTGCTGATCGGCCGTGTCATGCGGCAGGTACTCGACCACGTCGAGGAAGCGGAACAGGACCCGGGAAGGGGTGACGGCGAACTCGTAGTCGGCGAACCCCACCACGGCACCCAGCTCACCACGGACGGCGCCCCGGACGACATGCTCGGTCATGTCGTCCGGGGTCTGTGCGCTCAGCCCCCGCCGGGCGTTGGGGCGGGCCAGGTACGGGCAGACCATCGAGGCGTAGAGCATGCACGCGCGGTGCCCCGGAGCCTCCAGCGTCGCCGCCATGTTGCGGTACGGCCGCCCGGCCGCGAGCGCCTCACGGATCGCGGAGCTCTCGGCGGCGCCGACCACTCGCCACACCGGGCCCTTGGGAATCAGCGTGTCGCACACCGAGCACAGACGCCGCTGCGCGCACTCGGCGCTGCGCCCGTAGTCGGTGAGTGCGAACTGTGGCTCGTCGCCCTCCCACGGGGTGATGGCGGGGACCGGATAGCCACGGCTGTCACGAGGCCTGGCCTCGACGCTCGCCGGCATGGGAACGGAGTCGAATCGCACACCTCATGTTCACCGACCCGACCGCCTCGCCGCGACGGTTGCCGGGCAACAGCCGTGCAACCGTGCGGCGCAGGGGCGCGCCGGCGGGCCCCCTGTACGGGCTGTGGCAGGGGGCGGTCACCGGCAGGACGCCGGACCACGACCCTGCACCACGTCATGCCGCAGGACAGCCCCGACCAGCGGCACCTCGCCGCCGCGGGCGCGGCGCCCTGCGCTCACGCGTCCTGTCAGGTGCCGGCATCCCCGTCCGTCCACAGGCTCTCCACGGCCCGCGTCGGACCGCCCAGCGCGCGGACCTCGTCCATGGTGACCCGGACGAAGGCGTAGTCGATGCCCGGGGCGTCCGTGAACAGGCTTGAAGACCAGGCCCCTCGCCCTGCCCGGTCACGGGGGCGAACAAGGCGGCTTCGTCATCACCTCCCACGGCACCCGTCTGCTCGCCTTGGGAGACGCCCTGGTCTCCTCACTGCAGATACGGCACCCGGGGTGGTCCGCGATCCCCGACGCCTCCCCCGCCCGCTGCGCACACGGCGGCCTCGTCAGCGCGCCGCACGGCACCGGGCGGGGCGCGCGTCTCAGCGGTCCGTGTAGGTGAGGTCGCCCACCGTCCACGCGCTGACGTCCTTGATCGCGACGCGGTACATGCCACCCGTCTCCGGGATTCCGAGGCTGCCCTGCAGGATCCGGGCGAGATGGAAGTGCAGATGGGTGGGCGCCTCGCCGCGCGCGGGGCCCTTCGCTCGCGGCGGGTCGGCGAAGACGTCCGAGAACGGGCCCAGGCGGTCCGAGTTCTTCAGGACCTCCGCCACCCGCTCGCGCCACACGGCCTCGGGCGCCAGCCGGCCGGTGATGACGGCACCGCCGACGACCACGGTGAGAGTCATCTGATTGCTCCGCTCCGACTCCACCGCGGCGGAGATGGCGACGAGCAGCTCATCAGGGTTCGACATGACAGGAGTCTATTCCGGACCGGCGGCCGCACGCGTGGCCGGACGAGTTGTCCGCGAACCTCCCCGGAATTGTCCGTGATCCGTAACGGACGCATCCCCCGGTCCTCCCCGCTCGTCCTGCCAGATGGGTCGAGGGGCGGCCGAAGGCCGGCGAGGAACTGAGCGGAAGCGGGGCGGACATGGCACGGCACGTCGGTGGGCGGGGCTGGTACGGCAAGGTGATCGGCGCGGCGCTCGGGGTGACGCTGCTGGCCGCCGGGGCCTCGGTGTGGACCGCGCAGGCGGGTGCCGTGAACGGGTCGTCGCCGCGGACGAACGCCTCGGCCAAGCGGAACACCGAGGTCAAGCCGGTCGCCGTGACCATCGTCCACGCCTCCGACAAGGGCGCCCGCGGCGTCAACATCACCATCGACGACGGTCCCGACCCGGTGTGGACGCCCCAAGTGCTCGACGTGCTCCGGCAGTACGGGGTGAAGGCCACGTTCTGCATGGTGGGGACGCAGGCCCAGGCCCACCCCGACCTGGTGAAGAAGGTGGTCGCGGCCGGCCACCGGCTGTGCGACCACTCGGTCTCGCACGACACCACGATGGACAAGAAGCCCGAGGCCTACCAGTCGAAGGAGATACTCGACGCCGAGCGCATGATCACCGAGGCGTCCGGCGGCGTACGGCCGATGTACTACCGGGCGCCCGGCGGAGCGTTCACCCCCTACAGCCGCAAGCTGGCCGCCTCCCGGGGCATGCGGCCGCTGGGCTGGAACGTGGACTCCAAGGACTTCGAGCGGCCGGGCACGGACGCCATCGTCGCCACCGTCCAGCGGGAACTGCCGAACGGTCCGACGGTCCTCTTCCACGACGCGGGCGGCGACCGCTCCCAGACCGTCGAGGCGCTGCGCCGGATCCTCCCCTGGCTCAAGGGGCAGGGCTACTCCTTCGGCTTCCCGGTGCGCTGAGCCCTCGCGGGCCGCGCCAGGACCAGCGGCCGGAGAGCCCCGCGCCGGGCGGGGCCGGCCGCCGGTGAGAATGGGGGGACGAGGCGCGCGGATCGGGTGGCGGTGAGCAGGTGTCGGGTGTGGCGGGTGACGGACGGCCGGTGACGTTGCAGGGCATCGCGGCGCGCCTGGGGCTGCATGTCTCGACGGTCTCGCGGGTGCTCAACGGCCCGGCGGACGCGCAGAGAGGCGCCGCCTCCGGCGACACGGCCCGGCGGATCCGGGAACTCGCCGACGAGCTCGGCTACCGGCCCAACCCGCACGCCACCAGCCTGCGCACCCGCCGCAGCAACCTCGTCGGCGTGCTGTTCCCCCGGCTGTCGGAGATCGTCGTGGCGACCATCTACGAGGGCGTGGAGGAGGAGGCGACCGAGCACGGCCTGTCCACCTTCGTCACCAACACCCATGACGACCCCGCCCTGCAGCGCGAGCGGATCGCGATGGTGCTGGGCCGCCGGGTGGACGGGCTGATCATCGGGGACGCGCATCTGGACGGCGCCGCGCTCGCCGACCCGGCGCTCGAACGTGCCCCGTTCGTCCTCGTCAACCGCCGCACCCGGACCGGTCTTCCGGCGGTGACCTGCGACGACCGGCTCGGCGGCCGGCTGGTCGCCGAGCACTTCCTGGCCCTGGGACACCGGGAGGTCGCGGTGATCGCGGGTGAGTCGTTCGCCAGTACGGGCGTCGACCGCACCGCAGGCTTCACCGACCGCTACCGGGAGGCCGGGCTGCCCCTGCCCGCCCACCGCGTCCGCCACTGCCGCTTCGACACCACCGGCGGGCATCGCGCCGCCACGGAACTGCTCGGCCGCCCCGACCGCCCGACCGCCGTGTTCGCCGTCAACGACCTCGCCGCGATCGGAGCCATCGGCGCCGCCCGCGACCTCGGCCTGCGCCTCGGCGAGGACCTGGCCCTGGCCGGCTTCAACGACACCCCGCTCGCCGCCGAACTCCCCGTCCCGCTCACCAGCGTCCGTTCCCCCATGGCCGACCTCGGCCGGATCGCCGTACGCCAGTTGGTGCGCCTGATCGCCGGGGAGAGCGCCGGCTCCGAGCGGCTGCGCCCGGAGCTGATGGCCCGCGCCTCGACGGGCGGTCCGGTCGGCCCGCCCCTCGACTGACGGCCGAGGGTTCGACAGCGACGCCGTTACGGCTCTCCCACCACGGGTCGCCGCAGCCCCCGCCACGCCCCGAACCCGACGGTCATCAGCACCACCGTCACCTCGGCACCCGTCTCCAGGGCGCGGGTGACCGTCGGCGCGCCCGTACGGCGGCCCAGGGCGGGGGCGACCTCGCCGAGGGGGTCGACGGTGACGGTCACCGTGTGGCCGACCCTCAACCGCTGCGCACCGGTGTTCAGTTCGCCGTCGGCAGTCGCGCCGGGCACCTTCAGGTCGTACGAGTAACTGCTGCCGTCCATCGAGCCCTGCTCGTACTCGGCTGTCAGGACGGCCCGTTCGACCCGGCCACGGTCGTGGAACGCCTCCTGGTGCAGCACGTGCAGACGCAGCATCGGCATCGCGCAGACCGCCACGGCGAGCAGGGCCGCGACCCAGCCCTGTTCGCTCATCTGCACGACGGTGAGAAACACCACGGCGGTCACCAGGAGCCACAACAGGACGATTCTGTCGTTGCGTTGGTCGTACGCCAGTCCGGCGAGCCCGCGTGCCGCACCCCACAGCCCGGCCGCGACGACGGCACCGGCCAGGAACCCGAGGACCACGGACTCCACCTTTTGCTTCATCGGCTCCCCCTTCCGAATGCCCACGATGACGAACCCAAACGTTTGGGTCAAGGAGTGAGCCCAAACGTTTGGGTTGTTGTTTTTCCCCTACCGTGCGGGGAGCCCGGCCGGTGTCACCAGCCGAGGGCGTCGTCCATCGACTGCTGCCAGTAGCTGACCTCGAGCGAGTCGTCGATGTAGACGCCCTTCGCGGGCAGTGACGGATGGGCGGCGGCGCCGACGCTCCCGGACATGGAGCGGCCGAAGAAGTGGACGGCGAGGGACTTCACCGTGCGGCCGTCGGTGCCGCTGCCGTCGGTGGCGGACAGGCTCACCGACGCGTAACCGGACTCGCCGGGCTGGAGGGTGACGACCGCCTGCGGCTTCGACGCCTCGATGACCGGGGGCACGGACTGGGCGTCGGTGAACTGGACGGCCGGGTAGCCGTACAGGTAGCAGGTCCTGTTGCCGGTGTTGGTCACGGTGAGCAGCATGTGGTTCACCGGCCGGGTCAACGGGGCCGCGACCGTACGGGTGTTGGACCCCTCGCAGGTGACCGGCTTGGTGGACGGGGCGGGGACCTTCGGGGCGGGGGTGCGCACGGTCCGCTTCGAACGGGCGGTGGTCGAACCGGAACCGGTCGAGCCGGAGGTGCTCTGGGAAACCGTCGAGGCCGTCGCGCTCGCCGAACCGCCGGGGTGGGGGGAAGCGACGGAGCCGGCCGGAACCACGTTCGACGAGGAGTTCGTGGAGGTGCTCCTCGCGGCGCCCTCGTTCTTGGCGCCCGTCCCGTCACCGCACGCGGTCAGGGAGAGCGCGGCGAGAACGGCGGTCGCGGCGACGCCGGCGAGGCGGGTGCGGGAGGTGCGGAGCTTGAACATGCGTCTGAGCCCTTCGGTGTTCGGGTGGCGGTGGTGATTGGATGACCGAAGCTTGTGCGGCGATCCGTCCCAACCGCCACGCCCTGCGGGCAGTTGGGGACGCCGGAACGCTGGAACAGGCGCTGACCAGGGCGAACACACGGGCCCTGGAACGCGCGACTGGAACGCGGGGGTTGAGGGGAACGGGTGTCGGGAGCAACGGAGGCCGAGCGGACCGAGGAGTTCGCGCGGCTGCTACGGGAGTTGAAGGACCGCTCGGGGCTGAGCTACGGGGTGCTCGCCAAGCGGCTCCACATGAGTACGTCGACGCTGCACCGCTACTGCAACGGCACCGCGGTGCCGGTCGAGTACGCGCCGGTGGAACGCCTCGCCAGGGTCTGCCGGGCGACTCCGCAGGAGCTGGTGGAGCTGCACCGGCGCTGGATCCTGGCGGACGCGGCGCGGGGCCGCAGGGCCGAGGCGGGGACGGCGGCCGAGGCGGTGGCGGACACGGATCAGGGCGCGCCGACGGACTCGGATCAGAGAGCGGTGACCGGTTCCGATCCGGCAGCGGCCTCCAACAGCGCTGCCGCTGAGGACAGTTCGGGCGCGCCGCCCGTCACGTCACTCCCCTCCTCCGCCGGCCCGCACGGGCAGGGCGATGTCGACGACGACGAGCCGGTCGTCGTGGACGTCCCCGGCGGATCCGCGCCGCCGCGTCGGCCAGGGCGTGGCCGCCGCACCGCGCTGATCGCCTCCGTCGCCGCGGCCGCCGTGGTGGGAGCCGTGGTGCTCGCCGTGCAGCCGTTCAGCGGGGACGACACGGCCGCCCGGCGGCCGACCGGGGTGACGGAGCGGGCCGACGGCACGGCGGACGCCGGGAAGTCCTCCGCGACCCCGTCCCCGAGCAGAGCGAGCGCATCGACCTCCGTCTCCCCTTCCAGGTCGGCGAGTTCGGGGGTCGGCACCTCGAAGGGCGGCGGCGGGCAGAGCACCGAGAAGCCCTCCGCCAACGCCACCGGTGGGGCCGTACCGCTCACCGTCGGCACCCGGCCCTACGTCTACGACAGTCCGTGCAGCCAGCACTTCCTGGTCGACAGCGAACCCGCGCAGGTCGGCCCGCCGGCCAGTGAGCAGGACGCGCCGCGCTGGGCCGCCGCATATGGGGCGGTCTCCTCGGGCGAGCAGGAGATCGCGCTCACCGTCCAGGGCACCGGCGCGGAGACGGTCGTCCTGGAGGCGTTGCACGTCCGCGTCCTGAGCAAGGGCGCGCCGCTCGCCTGGAACGACTACTCGATGGGCGTCGGCTGCGGCGGTGGCGTGGACACCAAGTCCTTCGACATCGCCCTCGACGGCGGCAGCCCCACGGTCACCGTCAAGGGCGGCCAGCGCGACTTCCCGTACAAGGTCAGCGAGTCCGACCCGGAGGTCTTCTACGTCGTCGCCCACACCACGGCGTACGACGTCCGCTGGGACCTCACCCTGGACTGGTCCAGCGGCAGCCGCCGCGGCACGGTCCACATCGACAACTCGGGCACACCGTTCCGTACCAGTGCGGATGCCAACCGGCCGGGCTACGACTATCCGCTGGGCGGCAGTGAGTGGATCAAGCGGGAGGGAGGCTGACTTCGGGTCAAGGGACCGCCACCCGGCGGTCCGTCGCGGGTAAAGGGTTCGGAATCGTCCGTTCAATGGCCTTGATATGTGCATGACCCATTGGATGGGATGCGCGGAGACCTCTCGCGATCACATCGCGATCACTTCGTGAGACTCCGAATCCAGGGGGATCCATGCACATAGCCCGTACCGGGCTGGGCCTCGCGGCCGCCACGTCGGCCGCCGCCCTCGCGGTCACCGCGCTGGGGACCGCCGCTCCCGCCGCCGTACCGCACACCCTGGCGGTACCGGCCGTCGCCGGGCACACCCTGGTCCACGGTGTGAGCAGCCCGCTCAGCAGTGAGCAGTGCCAGGCCAAGTGGCACATCAACTGCTACAACCCGCTGCAGTACCGCACCGCGTACGACCTGAACGCGCTGTACAAGAAGGGCGTCACGGGCAAGGGACGCACCATCGTCATCGTCGACTCCTACGGTTCGCCGACCGTGCAGCACGATCTCGACGTCTACAGCAAGCAGTTCGGGCTGCCCAGCACCAAGGTGCAGGTGGTGAAGTGGGGCAACGTCCCCGTCTTCGACCCCAAGAACGAGGACATGACCGGCTGGGCCGGCGAGAGCACCCTCGACGTCGAGATGGCGCACGCGGTGGCGCCCGCGGCCAAGATCATCCTGGTGGAGACGGCGGTCTCCGAGACCGAGGGCACCACCGGTCTGCCGGAGATGATGGACGCCGAGAAGCACCTGATCGACCACGGCGTCGGCGATGTCATCAGCCAGAGCTTCGGTGCCACCGAGAACACCTTCCCCGGCTTCGACAAGGGCGACTTCTCCAGCATCAAGAAGCTGCGGTACGCCTTCAAGGACGCCGACAAGAAGCATGTGACGGTGCTGGCCGCCTCCGGAGACGGCGGCGCGACCGACCTCCAGCTGGACGGCACGACGTACTACAACAAGCGGGTCAACTCCTGGCCGTCCTCGGACCCGTTGGTCACCTCGATCGGCGGTACGCAGCTGCACCTGGACGACAAGGGCGAGCGCGTCAAGCCGGACAGCGTCTACAACGACTACGGCTCCGGCGGTGGCGGCAAGTCCCACGTGTTCACCCGCCCGGCCTTCCAGAACGGTGTGAAGAAGGTCGTCGGGGCCCGCCGCGGCACCCCGGACGTCTCGATGGCCGCCGCGGTCAACGGCGGCGCCTGGATCTACTCCAGCTACGACCCGACCGCCGTCGGCTGGGACGTCACCGGCGGCACCAGCGAGGCCACCCCGCTCTTCGCGGGCATCGTCGCCCTCGCCGACCAGGTGGCCGGCCACCGGGTGGGCAACATCCAGCAGGCCCTGTACGGCCTCTACGCCCACCACGCGGGGCGCAATGGCGTTGTCGACGTCAACGACGGCACGGACAACAGCTACCAGGGTGTGACCGGCTACAAGGCGGTCAACGGCTACGACCTCGCCACCGGCGTCGGCACGGTGGACGCCCTGCGCTTCGTCCCGGCCCTCGCGAAGGCGAGCCGCCACGGCTGACGCGCTGCACCGCACAAGGACGGCCCGGGTCATCGGACCCGGGCCGTCCCGCGTTCCGGCGAAGTGAGGGCTGGACACTGCTCACGGATGCAGGACGACCTTTCCGGCGACCGTGCCGGACTCGGCCAGGCGCAGGGCCTCGGAGGCTTCGGCGAGGGGGAGTTCGGCGGCGATCTGGGGGGTGAGGTCGCCGCGCCGGAGAGACGCGAAGACCTGGGTGAGGTCGGCGCGCAGGCGGGAGCGGAAGCGGTTCTTCGCCAGGGCGCGGCCGGCCCAGACGTTGTAGAAGTAAGCACGGCGGCGGTTGGGCAGCGCGTTCCACAGCCACACCCGGCCCAGCAGCTTCAGCACGGGCAGCTGCTTCGAGCCCTCGGCGTCCCGGGTGGAGGCGCTGCCGTACGACACGAGGGTGCCGCCGGGGGCCAGCAGCCGCCACGAGTCGACGATGCCGCGCCCGCCGACGTGGTCGAAGACGGCGTCCACCCCGCCCGGGGCGAGCTCGCGGATGCGGGCGGCGACGTCGGCCGCGCGGTAGTCGACGGGCACGACCCCCCGCTCGCGCAGGGCGTCGTGGTGCCGTACGGACGCCGTGCCGATCACGCGCGCGCCCGCGGCCAGGGCGAGCTGGACCAGGACCGAGCCGACGCCGCCGTTGGCGCCGTACACCACGATCGTGTGCCCGGCGCGGACGCGGGCCTTGCGGTGCAGCATCTGCCAGGCGGTGATGCCGTTGACGACGAGGGTCTCCGCCTGGGCCGCTTCGATCCCCTCGGGCACCGGCACGACGTCCGCCGCGTCGACCAGGACGTGGCTGGCCCAGCCGCCGACCTTGAGCAGCGCGGCCACCCGGGTGCCGGCCAGGCCCGGCTCGACGCCCTCGCCGGTGCTCTGGACGGTGCCGACGAGGTCGTACCCCGGGACGAAGGGGAAGGGCGGCTGATCGTAGTAGCGGCCCCGGCGCATCTGCTGCTCGGCGAAGGAGACGCCGGTCGCCTCCATGCGGATCAGGACCTGACCGGGGCCCGGGGTGGGGACGGCTCCGTGCCGGATCCGCAGCCCCTCGGGCTCGACCTTGCCCGGCAGGACGACCTCGACGAGTTCCTCGGTACGCATGACGACCTCCACCGCTTCGGTTGGTTACTTGTTTTCGCGTTCGTTAGAAGTTGTAACGCATCGCGAGCGGAAGTGTCAATAACTTCAGTGATACCCTCTAACTATGGTGAGTTCGGAAGCGAAGAGCCCCCGCGAGCGCTACCGCGCCCAGGTGCGCACGGAGATCAAGGAACACGCGTGGGAGCAGATCGCCACGGCGGGCGCCTCGGCGCTGTCCCTCAACGCGATCGCCAAGCGGATGGGCATGAGCGGACCGGCCCTGTACCGGTATTTCGGCGGGCGGGACGAGCTGATCACCGAGCTCGTCCGGGACGCGTACCGGAGCCTGGCGGACACCTTCCGCGCGACCGCGGAGTCCGGCGCCGACGTGACCGCGCTGGCGCACGCCCTGCGCGGCTGGGCGCTGGAGGATCCCCAGCGGTACTTCCTCATCTACGGCACGCCCGCCCCCGGCTACCACGCGCCCGAGGACATCACCGCGATCGCGGTCGAGATCACGGCCGTGCTGCTGGACGCCTGCGCCGAGCTGCCCCCGGCCGGCCCCGCGTCACCGTTCGACGAACACCTCGAAGGCCATCGCGCCTGGGCGGCCGGCCATCCGGCACCGCCCGCGGTCCTGCACCGCGCCCTGGCCTTCTGGACCCGGCTGCACGGCGTGCTGTCCCTGGAACTCGCCGGCCATTTCACCGGCATGGGCTTCGACCCGGCACGTCTGTTCGCCGCCGAACTGGACGACCTGGCAGACCGATCGGCGCACTGACCCCGAGGCCGTTCGAGGCGTCGTTCGGCTGCCGGTCGGGCACGCCCTCAGTCCCGGGTCGCGCCCAGGAACCGCAGGACCGCGAGGACGCGTCGGTGGTGGCCGTCCGCCGGGGGCAGGTCGAGCTTGGCGAAGATGTTGTTGATGTGCTTGGCGACCGCGCTGTCGGTGACGACCAGGTCCTCGGCGATGGCGGCGTTGGACCGGCCCTCCGCCATCAGCGCGAGCACCTCCCGCTCGCGCGGAGTCAGCCGCTCCAGCGGGTCGCTGTCCCGGCGCAGCAGCAACTGGGCGACGACCTGCGGGTCCAGGGCCGTACCGCCGGCCGCCACCCGCCGTACCGTCGCCGCGAACTCCTCGACGTCGGCGACGCGTTGCTTGAGGAGATAGCCGACGCCGCTGGTGTCGGCGGTGAGCAGGTCGGCGGCGTAGCGCTCCTCGACGTACTGGGAGAGCAGGACGACGGCGGTCCCCGGCCACCGGCGGCGGATCGACAGCGCCGCGCGCACGCCCTCGTCGCTGAACCCGGGCGGCATACGGACGTCGATCAGCGCCAGGTCGGGCCGCTGCTCCTCGACCGCCGCCAACAGGGCCTCCGCGTCGCCCACTTCGGCGCCCACCTCGAAGCCCGCCGCCTGCAGCACCCTGACCAGGCCCACCCGCAGCAGCACGGAGTCCTCGGCGATCACCGCCCGCACGGCAGCTCCGCGACCAGTGTGGTCGGGCCCCCGACAGGGCTGTCGATGCGGAAGGTGCCGTCGACGGCCCGGACGCGTCCGGCCAGCCCGGTCAGTCCGGTGCCGGCGGCCGCGTCGGCGCCGCCCACCCCGTCGTCGGTGACCTCCACCCGCACCGCCCTCCCGGTCCGCCGTACCGTCACCTCCACCCGGCCGGCGCGGGCGTGCTTGGTGACATTGGCCAGCGCCTCGGAGACGACGAAGTACGCCACCGACTCCACGGCGGGCGCCGGCCGCCCGTCCAGGTCCACGTGCAGGCGCACCGGCAACGGTACCCGCGCGGCGAGTCCGGACAGCGCCGCGTCGAGACCGCGGTCGTCGAGCACCGCGGGGTGTAACCCCCGTACCAGGTCGTTGAGTTCGCTGATGGCCTCCTTGGCCTCGCGGTGCGCCTCGTCGATGACCCAGCGGGCGTCCTCGGGCAGGTCCTTGAGCGTCGCCCGGGCGAGCCCGAGGTTGACCGCGAGGGAGACCAGCCGCTGCTGGGTGCCGTCGTGCAGATCGCGTTCGATGCGGCGCCGCTCGGCGTCGGCCGCGTCCGCCAGGTCGGCCCGGCTCACCGACAGGTCCGTGACCCGCCGCTCCAGCCGCTGGGCGCGGCTCGGTCCGAGCAGCGCCCGTGCCGCGCGGCTCTCCGCCCGGCTCACCGTCCCGGCGCACCAGGGTGCGGCGGCGAGCAGCAGCAGACCGGCGGCGGTGACGTACGCCGCCTGGACCGTGTACAGGTCGGCGATGCCGGTGTGGGTCGGCACCGCCCACATCCACCCATAGACGGTGGCGCCCAGCGCGCCCGCACCCCACACGGCCAGGACCAGCACCTCCGCGGCGGCGAGGAACGGCCCCAGGAGGGTGTGGTAGGCGACCCGCCGCCAGGTCTGGGCGGAGCCGAGCAGACGGAGCGCCCGCTGAGACCGCGACCCCTCGGCCGGCAGGGAACGGGGGATGTCCGCACCGAGCAGTTCCCGATGTCTCCACCGCTGGACCGCCGTCAGCGGCGGCGCGAGCAGCAGAAGCAGGAGGAGGACGACGTACAGGCCGGGAAGGATGTCCCAGGGCCGGTGCACCGTTTTCACCAGCGGCTTGGCCCCGAGCCACAGCCACCCCGGTACGGCGGCGAGATGCGGCAGCACACCCGAGGCGAGGAAGGCGGTGTCCCGCCGGGCCGTCCCGATCCGGCGGCGCAGGAGGCGGGCGGGCGGCCCCAGTACGGAGGGGAGCGTCATGCACCGACCGTAGAACCCGGGGCGGGGCCCGGACCATGCACCTGTCTGCAGGATCCACGGTGAAGCAGGCACCACCCCGAACCCGGACCCGGCCGTTACCGACAGCCGCCGCCCCGACGCCCAGGCTGGTGAACAGGCCGTCGGACGGCGGCACTTGGCGAACACGAACGGGGTGAGGACGCCATGCACACAGCGCACACGGACGACTCGGGAGCCCGGCGGGCGGTGCAGGACCGCCCGCCCATGGCGTCCCCTCCACCGCCCGCACCGCGCCGCGGACTGATCGGGCTCCGGTCCCGGCATCTGGGTCTGGCGTTCGTCGGCTGCGGCGTCGCGATGGTGCCCTGGCTCGTCGTCCTGGCGAAGACCCTGCCGGACACGGCCCAGGTCCGGCACTGGTCCGCCGCCTGGGTGGGGCTCGACGCCCTGGAGGCGCTCGGTCTGGCCGCCACCGGCCGGCTGCTGCTGCGCCGGGACCCCCGCTTCTGCCTCCCGGCCACGGCGACGGCCGCGCTGCTGGTCGTCGACGCCTGGTTCGACGTGACGACCTCGGCGCCTGGCCCCGAACTCACCACGGCCGTCGCGATGGCCCTGGGCGCCGAACTGCCCATGGCCGCCCTGTGCACGGCACTCGCGGTCCGTGCGCTGCCCCGGAGGAACCACGGCTGAGCCGCCCCCGGGTCCCGGGGTCACTGGGCCCGGATGGCGTCGGCCGGCGGGGTGCGCAGGGCCTGGCGGGTGGGGAGTTCCGTGGTGAGGAACGCCGTGGCGGTGACCGTGACGGCGAGCGCGGGCAGCAGCCAGACCGGTCCGGACGGCCAGGGGCGGCCGAGGAAACCCTGGCCGAGCAGGGCGAGCGGTACGGCCGACAGCAGCAGCGCCGTGACGAGTGCCGTCGCCGCCGTCACCGCCGCCTCACGGCGCATCATCGTGCGGATCTGGCGCGGGGTCGTGCCGTTGAGGCGCAGGGCGCCGAGCTCGACCCGGCGCTGGGCGGTCGCGGCGACCAGTTTGTTGGCGATGCTGAGCAGCAGGTAGACCAGCAGGACCACGATGGTCGCCAGGTTGATCCACACCTCCGGCGGGGCGTTCCTCAGGCCCGACGCGGGAGTCGTCTCCGCGAGCGCCAGCCCCGGCCGGGCAGCGGCGAGGGCGGTCAGGGCCTGCCGCGCGGCCGCCGTTCCGTCGGTCCGGACCAGCAGGCTCTGGTCGAGCCGCGTCGTGGTGTGCCCGGCGGCCAGGTCCCGGGACAGCACCACGGTTCCGAAGCCCAGCCCGCGGCCGTAGACGGCGACCACCGTCGCCTCGACCGGGGTGCCGTCGCCGAGCACCAGCCGTACCCGCTTCCCCAGCCCGGCGTCCCGCGAGCGGACGACGTCGCTGCTGACGGCGACGGTGTCCCCGGTGAGCCGGTCCAGGCCGCCCTCCTGCACGTCCAGGTCGAGGACGTGCGCCGTGTCCGGGGTCAGGATCATCGCCGAGCCGGAGTCGGTCTCCGTGTCGCCGAGCATCCTGTACGGCCACACCACGGTCGTCGACCCGACCGGCGCCGCCGCCCGCACACCGGGCGTCCCGCGCACAGCGGCGAGTGTGCCCTCCGGCAGCCCTCCCAACGCCGGGGCGGTCAGCCGCAGTTGGGCGGTGGTGCCGGTGCGGGTGTCGTCGGCGGTGGCGGCCAGCACGGTGGTCTGGGTGAGGGTGTACGTCAGCACGAACACGACCGCCATCGCCAGCGTGCTGACGATCCCCGCGTTGCGCAGCGCGTAGGCCCGCACGTTGGCCATCGCCAGCCAGGTCGGCGCGGAGGCCCCGGTGCGGGTGCGCCGGGCCGCCGCGGCACCGATGGCCCGGACGAGCGCGGGGCCGGACAGCGCCAGTCCGATCGCGCCGAGGATGCCCGCGATGGAGGTGGCGGTCGCGGCGATGACGGTGCGGGAGAACAGGGGGACGACCGACATGGTGGTCGCGGCGACCACGATCAGCAGGCCGATACGGGTCCGGGTCCGCGACGGGGTGCGGGGTTCGCTGCGCGACTCCGCGACCGCCTCGGTCGCCGGCATCCGCGAGGTGCGCCACGCCGAGCCCCGGGCGGAGAGCTGAACGGCCAGTGCCATCAGCAGGACGGTGGCCAGGGCGGGCAACGGGCTGTCGGTGAGCGGAAGTTCCGAGGGGATGACCCCTCGGTCGGCGAGGAGCCGGCGGAACTGCCCCGCGAGCAGATAGCCGAGACCCGCACCGGGAGCGATGGCCACGGCCGCGACCACCGTCGACTGGGCGGCGGCCAGCCGGCGGATCTGCTTCGGCGTGGCACCGACGGCCCGCATCAGCGCGAGATCCCGGCGCTGACCGGCGATCGACACGGCGAGCGCGCTCGCGGTCACGAACCCGGTGATCAGCAGGATGACCCCGGCGAGCGAACCGGCCAGCAGGATCAGCAGCGAACGGGACGCGCCCTCGCCGGGCGAGACCAGGTCGCCGCGCCCGGCTCCGGTCGCGGTGACGAGGCCGGTGCCCTTCAGTTTCGTACGGACCTCCGCCGCGACCCGTTCCCCGGCGCCGGGCGCGGTGCGCAGGCCGACCAGGTCGACCCGGTCGCCACGGCCGGAGAGCCGTACGGCCGTCGGGTCGGCGAAGTAGACGCCGGCGCCCGGGGCGTCGACGAGCGCCGAGACGCGGTAGGCGGCGGCCCCGCGTCCGGCGGCGACGATCCGGACGCGGTCGCCGGGCCGTACGCCGGCCGCGTTGGCCGTGGCGCTGTCGACGGCGACCTCGGTGGCCCCGGCGGGCGCCCTGCCGTCGATCCGGGCACCGGTCAGCAGCCGCGTCGAGGACCAGCCGTGCCCCGCCGACCGCGGATCGGCGGCCGGTACGGGGCGGCCGTGGGCGTCGAGGAGAGCGGCGGGGAAACCGAGGTCGCCGACGGAGGCGGTGACACCCGGGAGATGAGCGAGCTCGCCGACCAGCCGGGAGGGGACGGTACGGCGTTCGGGGAGGGCGATCGGCAGGTCACCGGGCGGGTGGTACTCCTGGTCGGCCGCGACCACGACGTCCGCGCCCGCGAGACGACCGGCGGGCAGGTGGGACCGCAGCCCGGACTCGGCGAGAACCCCGGTGGCGGTGATCAACGCGGCACCGCCGAGCACCGCACAGGCCACGGCGATCAGCGCGCTGAGCCGATGCCGGACCATCTGCGTGGCGAGACGAAGCATGGCTCAGTTCTCCTTCGGAGTGGCGGGGTGGGTGGTGGGTGTCCGTGCGAGACCGGTGACGGGCGTCCGGGGCTCGGGGTGGGTGGTGGGTGTCCGGGCGGGAAGGCGGGCTGCGGGGGCGCGGCACATGGCTCAGGCCTCGCCCAACATGACCAGGCGGTCGGCCAGTTCGGGGGCGGTCGGTTTGTCGAGGGCGTCGACCACGCTGCCGTCGGCCATCACCAGGACGCGGTGGGCGCGGGCCGCGGCGGCCGGGTCGTGGGTGACCATGACGACGGTCTGGTGCAGGTCCTGGACGAGGTCCCGCAGCAGGTCGAGGACCTCGTGGGCGCTGCGCAGGTCGAGCGCGCCGGTCGGTTCGTCCGCGAACACGACGGCCGGACGGGTCACCAACGCCCGGACCACGGCGGCCCGTTGCTGCTGCCCGCCGGAGAGTTCGGCCGGGCGGTGGGTGAGCCGGTCGGCGAGGCCCACGCGCTCCACCAGAGTCCGCAGCCAGTCGTGGTCCGGGGTCCGCCCCGCGAGCCGCAGCGGCAGGGTGATGTTGTCCTCGATGCTGAGCGAGGGGATCAGGTTGTACGCCTGGAACACGAACCCGACGCGCTCCCGGCGCAGTTCGGTACGGCGGGTCTCGTTCAGGTCCGCGATCTCCCGCCCGTCGATGCGGACACTGCCCGAGGTCGGCGAGTCAAGGCCGGCGGCGCAGTGCATCAAGGTGCTCTTGCCGGAGCCCGAGGGCCCCATCACCGCGAGGAATGTGCCGCGTTCCACCGTCAGCGACACCTCGTCGAGCGCCCGTACGCCCCCCGGGTACTCCTTGCTGACCCGGTCCAGGGCGATCGCCGGGTTCACCGACGGCCCCGCAGGTTGCGCACGACGAGGGTGCCGCCGCACAGCACGGTGACCGCGCCGCACGCCAGATGGATCCAGGTGTTCGCGTCGCCGTAGGAGGCGGCCATGTTGGCGACGGCGCTGATCACCACCAGGATCCACAACAGCGCGCGGGCCACCTCGCCGCGGCTCACGGTGGTGGTGGATGGTGTGGTGTCGGCGCTGCTCAGACGGTAGGGGTCGGTGTTCGGCACGGTGTTCCTCCCAAGGTCGGCTGTCGTCCTCGACGCTAGGGACCGGGCACCCCTCGGGCCGATCCCGCAGCCCGCCCGGTTCGAGGTACAGCAGGCTGTACTTCCCGGCCCCACGGACGACGGCGAACGGGCGTACGGCATAAGGTTTTTCGCGACGAAGGGAGGGCGCGCATGCCCGTCCGGACGGAGACCGCGCACACCGGGCTCACGGACACCGTCGTACGGGCCCTGGGCTCCGCCGGTGCCGCGATCGCGCAGCTCGCCTCCGGGCTCGGCACCGCCTTCCTGGCCCTGTTCGTGCTGCTGTGGCTGGCCGTCACCGCGCTGACCAGCGCGGCCGGCGTGGGGCTGCTCATGGCGCCCGCGCCGCTACGGGCACTGCACGCCCTGGCGGAGCGGGAGCGGCGGCGGCTGGGCCGCTGGGGTCCCGAGGTCCCGGCACCCGACCCGCCGCCCACCCGGCTGCGCGCCGCCCTGGTCGACGCCACCACCCGACGCGAACTGCGCTGGCTGGCCCAACACGCCACCCTGGGCCTGCTGTTGGGGCTGCTCGGGGTCCTGCTCCCGATCTCCGCCGTGCGCGACAGCGCCTTCCCCCTGTACTGGAAGCTCGCGCCGAAGGACGCGACCGCCACCTCCATCGGGATCGGCACCGCGCACTCCTGGCCGGACGCCCTCGCGGTGGCCCTGCTCGGCGTCGGCTGGATCCTGATCCTCCTCGGGCTCGGCCCCGGCATGGCCCGGCTGCAGGGCCGCCCGGGACGCGCGCTGCTGGCGGCCGGACCGGAGACCGACCTCTCGCTGCGGGTCGCCGAGCTCACCGCCACCCGGGCCGCCGCCCTCGACGCCCATGCCACCGAACTGCGCCGTATCGAGCGGTCGTTGCACGACGGCGCCCAGAACCGCCTCGTCTCCGTCACGGTCCTGCTCGGCGCGGCCCGCCGTATGGTCGCCCGTGACCCCGCCGGCGCCGACGAACTCCTCGAACGCGCCCAGTCCGCCGCCGAACAGGCCCTCGCCGAGCTGCGCACCGTCTCCCGGAGCATCCTGCCGCCGGTCCTTGCCGACCGCGGGCTCGAAGGCGCGCTCTCCGGTCTGGCGGCCAACTGCGCGGTGCCGTGCCGGATCGTCGTCGACGTACCCGCGCGGTGCGCCGCCTCCGTCGAGGCCACCGCCTACTTCGTCGTCGCCGAGGCACTGACCAACATCGCCAAGCACAGCGGCGCCGCGCACGCCACCGTCACGGCGCGCAGTCATGGTGGCCGTCTGGTCCTGTGCGTCGAGGACGACGGCCGGGGCGGCGCCGACGAGCACGGCGGCTCCGGGCTGACCGGCATCCGCCGCCGGGTCGCGGCCCACGACGGCACCCTGTCCCTGGCCAGCCCGCCGGGCGGCCCGACCACCCTGAAAGTGGAGCTTCCATGCGGATCGTGATGGCCGAGGACGACCCCCTGCTGCGCGAGGGGCTCGCCCTGCTGCTGCGCGCCGAGGGCCTGGACGTGGTGGCCACCGCGGGCACGGCCGACGAGGCTCTCGCCGCGATCGACGAGCACAAGCCGGACGTCGCCATCCTCGACGTGCGGATGCCGCCGACCCACACCGACGAGGGCATCGTCGCGGCCGTGCGGGCCCGGCGCCGCCGGCCCGACCTGGCCGTCCTGGTGCTGTCGGCGTACGTCGAGCAGAGCTTCGCCACCGAGCTGCTGAGCGAGGGCGTGGGCGGGCTCGGCTATCTGCTCAAGGAACGGGTGGGCCGTGTCGAGGAGTTCCTGGACGCGCTGCACCGGGTGGCGGGCGGTGGCACCGCCATCGACCCCGAGGTGGTCGCGCAGTTGTTCACGCGTTCCCGCCAGGACAGCCGCCTCGAGCGGCTCAGCCCGCGCGAGCGTGAGGTCCTCGCCCTGATGGCCGAGGGCCTGGGCAACGGCGCCATCGCCGAACGCCTCGTGGTCACCGACGGCGCGGTCCACAAGCACATCCGCAGCATCTTCGCCAAGCTCGACCTGGCCCCCACGGACCGGGTGGACCGCCGGGTGGCCGCGGTCCTGCGGTATCTGGAGGACCTGCGCCGCCTGACATGAACTCATGTGCTCCGCAAGGGATTTGGCCGTGCCACGATGCCGTCCATGGACTCTTCCCAGAGCGGCGGCGACGGACGGCCGGTCGCGATCGACACGAGCAGGCCGCATCCTGCGCGGATGTACGACTACTTCCTCGGCGGCACCGACAACTTCGAGGTCGACCGGGCCGCCGCCGAGGAGTTCGTCAGGGTGGCACCGGAGGTCCGGGAGGGCGTGCGGGCCAACCGACGCTTCCTGCACCGTGCCGTCCGGCACGTCGTCGGGGAGGGCGGGATCCGGCAGATCCTCGACGTCGGCACGGGCCTGCCGACCGAGCCGAACGTGCACCGCACCGCCCGCGCCCTCGCACCGGACACCCGGATCGCGTACGTCGACAACGACCCCCTCGTCAGCGCCCACTCCGCCGCCCTGCTGGACGGCACGGACACCGCCACCTCCGTCGTCCTGGCCGACCTGCGCGACCCCCGCGCCGTCCTCGACCACCCCGGCGTCCGCGAGGTGATCGACCTCGACGAGCCGGTGGCACTGCTGCTGGTGGCCGTCGTCCACTTCCTCGCCGAGTCCGACGACCCGTACGGCGTCGTCCGCACCCTGCGCGACGCGCTGCCCGTCGGCTCGTATCTCGTCCTGTCGCACGCGACCGGTGACGTCCACGCGGACCGGCGCGCGGATGCCGCGGCCGTCTACCAGCGGGCGACCGCGAGCATGAACCTCCGCTCGCACGCCGAAGTCGCGCGCTTCTTCGGCGACTTCACGCTCCTCGAACCGGGCCTGGTCCCCGTCCCGCAGTGGCGTCCCGACGAGCCCCCGGCGCCGGACGCCTCGCCGATCGGCATCTACGGCGGGGTGGCGCGCAAGGACCGCTGAGCCCCGGGGCCGGCCGTCTCCGAGCGCACTAACTCCGAACGCTCTGGGCCTCGTCGGTCTGCACGTCCTTCCGGGACACGGCGAGATAGGCCACCAGGACCAGGATCGCCGCCGTCCACGCGAGGGTCACCGGGCCCAGGCCCCAGGCCAGGCCGCCCCGGCCGTGGCCGACCGCCATCCAGTCGGCCACCGAGGCGCCGAGGGGACGGGTGAGGACGTATGCCGACCAGAAGGCGGTCACCGCGTTCAGCCTGCCGCCGCGGTGGGCGAGCGCGGGGACGGCGATCGCGGCGGCGTACAGGACGGCGGAGCCCAGGTAGCCGAGGCCGAGCGTGGCGGAGAGGTCGCCGGCCGCGGTGCCGAGGGCGAAGGTGGCGAGCACCGCGGCCCAGTAGAAGACCTCACGGCGGCGGGTGTGGATGCTGTGGATGGACAGGGTGCGCTCGCTGCCGTACCAGAGCGCGAAGACGGTGGCGAGGGCGACCATGAAGAAGGGCGTGGAGAGCAGGTAGGGCACGCCCAGGCCGACGTGCAGGACGTCCGCGGCCATGGTGCCGAAGACGCTCACCATGACGATCGCCGTCCAGTAGATCCAGGCCACGTACCGGCGCACCGCGAACTGCACGGCCAGGGCCGCCGCGAGCGCCACCGCGCCGAGCGCGACCGCCGGGACGGGGCCGAGGAGATGGGCGAGCCAGTCCGAGGCCGTCTCGCCCATCCCGGTGGTCAGCACCTTGATCACCCAGAAGTAGACGGTCACTTCCGGGACCTTGCTCAGGGCGTGGCGTACGGGGCCGGGGTGCCGGCCGGGGGCGAGGCGATCTGTGCTCATGGCGGGCACGATGGCACGGCGCCGCACGACTGCCACAGACCCCTTTGCCATTGTTTTGGCGCTTCTGGAGATGGTGTTGCCCGGGGGACGCCCGAGCCTGAACACAACCTGAAAGCCGCAGCCGTATCGCTGGCCAGGGGTCTGTGAACAGTGGTACAAGCGGCGCTACTTCAGGCCGATGGCCGCGCAGTCCGCCGCGTACTTCGCCGTGCAGATGTCCTTGACGGTGTAGACGCCGTCCTTGATCACCGTGTCCTTGATGTTGCTCTTGGTGAGGGCGACCACCGGCACCAGCATCGCCGGGATGCCCTTCCGCGTCGGGCTGTCGATCGTGTCCTGCGTCATCGCGTCGAAGGCGATGTCCCGCCCCTGCACCTTGTAGACCGCCATCTCCGCGGCGCCCTGCGCCTCCAGCAGGAAGGACTTGTAGACCGTCATGGTCTGCTCGCCGGCGACGATCCGCTGCACCGCGTCCAGGTTGGCGTCCTGCCCGGTCACCGGCGGCAGCTTGGTGGCGCCCGCCCGCTCCAGTTCGTCGATGACGGCGCCCGCCATACCGTCGTTGGCCGAGTAGACGGCCGCGATGTTCTTCAGGCCGACCGACGCGATCGCCTTCGCCATGTTGGCCTTGGCGACCTCGGGCAGCCACTCCCTGGTGTCGTACGACTTGGCGATGACGACCCGGTCCTTGAGCTCGCTCAGCGCGCCCTCCTTGAACAGCGCCGTGTTGGGGTCGGCCGGCGAGCCGTTCATCATGACGATCTTGCTGGTGGCGGCCTTGTCCCCGAGCGCGTCGACGATCGCCCGCCCCTGCACCTCGCCCACCAGCTCGTTGTCGTGGCTGACGTAGGCGTCGATCGGGCCCTGCGCGAGCCGGTCGTACGCGATGACGGGTATCCCGGCGTCCTTGGCCTTCCGGACGCCCGGCGCGATCGCCCTGGCGTCCACCGCGTCGACCAGGATCACGTCCACCTTGTCGGCGACGAGCTGCGCGAACTGCTTGTTCTGCCGGGAGGCGCTGGCCTCGGCGTTGGCGTACACGACCTTGCCCTTGCCGCCGGTGAGGGAGGCGACCCGGGACTTGATGAGGGGGTAGTCGAACCGTTCGAAACGGGCCGTGTCCTTGTCGGGCAGCAGCAGGCCCACCTTGATGTCCTCGCGCCGGGGCGGGGTGGAGGAGTCGCCGCTGCCGGTGACGCCGTCGACGACACCGCAGCCGCTGAGCAGCAGCGCACCGGCGGCGGCGAGGGGGAGGGCGGGGCGAAGTGCGCTGGTTCTACGGGGAGTTCGAGCGTTCACGTGCGAGGTGCCTTCCGGGCGGGAGGGGAGCGGGCCACGGTGACTGAGAAGCCAACGGCGCTGTGAAGGTGAGGTCAAGACATCTGGATGTCTTTTCGCGAATACCCACGGAATCTCCCCGCCCGCTTATGGCAGCGCCGCGGTGGAACGGTTGGTCAGGCAACTGTAAAGAACCTTGACAGTGGAATGGTCTAGTCCAACTATGGGTCGCCATGAGACCACCCCGCGCGCTGCGTGCGCTGCTGTCCTGTATCTCGGTGACCGGCCTTGCGGCCGGTCTCGTCGCCCTCGGAGGAGGTGGCGCGCTCGCCGCTGAGCAGGCGCCCGCCCATCCCGTCCGGCCCCTGCCCGCCCAGGTGGCGGCTCCCTACTTCGAGGCCTGGACCGGCGACAGCCCGGCCGCGCTGGCCGCCGCCTCCGGCAACAAGTACCTGACCATGGCCTTCCTCCAGACGGACAAGCCCGGTTCCTGCACCGCCTACTGGAACGGCGACACCACCCAGCCCATCTCCAAGTCCACCTTCGGCGCGGACATCGCGGCCATCCAGGCGCGCGGCGGCAACGTCATCCCCTCGTTCGGCGGCTACGGCGCCGACACCACGAACACCGAACTCGCGGACAGCTGCACGGACGTCGACTCCATCGCCAAGGTCTACGAGAGCCTGGTGACGACGTACGGCATCACCCGCATCGACCTCGACGTCGAGGCCGACTCGATCACCAACGCGGCCGGGATCGACCGCCGCAACAAGGCGATCGCGCAGGTGCAGCGCTGGGCGGCGCACACGGGACGGCAGGTGCAGTTCTCGTACACGCTCCCCACGACGAACACCGGACTCGCGCCCAGCGGGGTCGCGTTGCTGCAGAACGCCGTCGACAACCACGCCCGTGTGGACGTCGTGAACATCATGACGTTCGACTACTGGGACGGCGCCACGCACGACATGGCCGCCGACACCCTGACGGCCGCGACCGGCCTGCACACCCAGCTCACCGCGCTGTACCCGAAGTCGGACCCGGCCCGGCTGTGGCACCGCATCGGTGTCACGGAGATGCCCGGCATCGACGACTTCGGCCCCGAGGAGACGTTCACCACGCAGGACGCGGTGAAGGTGGAGCGCTGGGCCGCGGCGCAGGGCATCAACACCCTCTCCTTCTGGGCGCTCCAGCGGGACAACGGCGGCTGCGTGGGCACGGCGGGCGCCAACTCCTGCTCCGGGATCGCGCAGGACACGTGGTACTTCAGCCACGCGTTCGAGCGGTTCACCCGGGGCTGAGGGGTCGGTACGGGTGCACTTCCGGCACCGTCTGGAACTTCAGCGCCGAATCCGTGCAGGAGCCCCACAAGGACTCCATAGACTCTTTCGAATCCCTCGTTAGCGTTGCTGGCCGTTCGATCCCTCGTGCGAATGGTCAGGTAAACAGCGGATGGACTACTGCTCCTCGTGCCGCCGGCACCTCAACGGCGCTCTGGTGTGCCCCGGTTGCGGTGCCTATGCGCCCGACATCGCGCCGGTGACCGGGGCCGGCCGGGTGACCCCGGCCCTCGCCACACCGGCGAGCCGGCCGGAACCGGACCCTGGGCCGTCCGCCGAGCTCGCCGAACCCGAGGACATGGAGGACGTGCCGTCCGCCCCGGCGGGCCGGGCGGCACGCCGCCGTCAGCGGGCGCGCTGGAAGAAGAACCAGCGCCGCGCGGTGGTGGCGACCGCCGTCGCGCTCGTCGGCGGCGGCCTGACGGTCGCGTCGATGGACCGCGGCTCCGGCGACCACAGTCAGGCCTCGGCGGGCCCCGACCTCACGAGCATGGGCACGGAGGAGAAGCCCGCGGTGGAGCCGACGGACACTCCCGCCTCCCCGACCGCGCTCCACACCTCACGCGCCGACTCCTCCCGGCCCGCCACGACCGGCGGCAAGCACCGCCGCACCACGCCGACCGCGGCGCACACCGACT
The DNA here is from genome assembly GCF_040612015.1 of Streptomyces sp. NPDC006476. Lineage (NCBI taxonomy): Bacteria > Bacillati > Actinomycetota > Actinomycetes > Kitasatosporales > Streptomycetaceae > Streptomyces > Streptomyces sp. NPDC006476. Next base: position 44,822 of record NZ_JBEXPK010000038.1, read on the forward strand.
CGGCGCACTCCGCGCCGTACAGCGCCTCCACGTCGCACACGTCATCGACGGGCACGCAGCGGCAGACGGCTGACACGTCATCAACGACGACCACGGCCGGCGGTGCCACGACGACGACCGGCACGGGTGGTACGGGCACGAAGTCGGGCCAGTCGACGACCTCTTCGTCGTCTTCGTCGTCTTCGTCCTCAACGTCGTCCACGTCGGCCGGTGACACCGGCACGTCCGGAACGTCGTCCCAGTCCTCCGGCACGAGCTCGAGCACGAACACCGGCACGGCCTCGACGTCCCCGTCGGGCCTGTGCGTGCTCAACCTGATCTGCGTGAGCTGAAGTTCCGGCTGAGGGCGCGGACGACGAAGATGCCGGCGACGGCCGCGCCCACGATGGCGGCGTCGGACACCAGGAGCGTCCCGACGTTCGTGTAGGCGCGGCCGATCATCTTGTCCGTGGAGTCGGCGGACATCAGACCGACGCCACTGAAGAACCCGATCAGCCAGCAGGCCCACCACACGTTCACGGACCACGGCAGCCGCTCGCCGGGCGCGCTGTCGCGGTGGACCTCCGCGACGATGCCGCGCGGGAACCAGAGATTGACGACCGGGACGACCCAGCCGAGGAAGACCCACAGCCCCGAGTAGCGGGGCTGCTTCCCGGACAGCTCACGGGCGTTGTCCCGCGCGCGCCCCAGCCATCCCAGGAACGCCACCGCGCAGACGAACACGGCGACCCCGCAGACCGAGACGACCAGGTGGTACTGGTTCTCCAGCCCGGTCAGCGTCCGATGCGCTCCGTCCCCCTGATCCGGCGGCCCGGAGGCGGGCTCCCCGGCCAGGGCCAGCCGTATCTCCCACAGGGCCCGCACGGTCCATGCGGCCCCGGCGAAACCGAGCGCTCCGACAGCGAACCGAGTGGCTCCGCCCATGGGGTGCAGGGCGGGAGCGGGGAGGGGGGCGGGGGGTGCTATGTGATCGTTCACCAGAGCATCCTGGCGTACTGCGGGGGCGGCTGACCAGGACGACACGGACCCGTCCCACGGTAATGGCTCACTCAAAAGTCCATACCGGGACGCCCATGGAGTCGATCACTGGCTTATCGTTCCGCCAACTCCAGCAGACAGGTGACTGGATTTCAGTGGCTGCGCGCCGACGTCCGTCGTCCCACGGCCCGGGGGGGATACACGTCCATGAGCCGCAGGCGCCTGCTCGCGACATCCGCCGCCGTTCTCTCCGTACTGCTCGGGGGTGTCGACACGGGCACGGCCCACGCGGACGCAGGTCATTCAACGACAGCCTCTCCGCGGGCGAAACCCGTCCCGTTCTCGCCGTTGTCCCCGTTGACGCCGACGGCAACATCCGCATCCACAACGCGAACGGATCGGTCGATGTCGTAGCCGACCTGGAAGGGTACGAAGGCTGACTGATGAACGTGAGTCCCACTGTGAAGCACGCCGCCCGGCTGACCGGCTGCACGCTCGTCGTCGTACTGGCGGCAACGGGCTGCGGTTCCGGCCGGCATGCCCCTTCCGCCGTGACTCAGCCCGCCGGCGTCGTGAAGGCACCCCACGCTGCCGCGTCCCCCAGCACAGCCCGTGATCCTTACGCGCCGTCGGTCAACAAGGTTCCGAAACTTGCCTCGGACGGCATCACCGTCCTGGTCAGCGGGTCGCACCTCAAGGGCAGTGTCATTTATCCGATTCCGGGCCGAGTCAGGGCCGGTGAGGCCCTCGTCATCGCGGTCAACTGTCAGGGGCCCGGTCGGCTCGACGCGGAGGTGCGGGCGGTCGGTATGTCCTTCTCCCTTCCGTGCGAGAAGGGCACGGTGCTGCCCGCGTTGAACGAGTTCCAGATGGATTCGAGCCACTCCCTGGGCTCACTGCGGTTCACCGCGAAGCCGGATGTCATGTGGTCCTTCACCGTTGGCCTGGACCCGCACCCGCCCAAACCCCACTGAGCCGTCTGATCAGTCGAGCGAGCGGAGGATCAATGACGCGGATTCCGCCCGAGAAATACCCGGCCGAGGGCAAGCCCCTGGGACACGGTCCCGCCCACCGGTCGAGGACCCCGGTCACCTACTCCACCGAAACTCCTGCGCTGCGGAAGCTGTGGTGGCGGATCCGCTCGACGGCGAAGTGGCCGCGAAGAGGATGAGGCGGGTCTCGCGATGGAGCACCGTGCACTGTGCGGACCATGATCCGGACGGCACTCTCGGCATATGGCGAGTCAGCCGGTCCGGTCGCGTCGGCGGGTACCTTTTGGCTGGCGGCCCTGCGCTGGGCGCGGTGATCACCTGGCTCAGCGCTCTCATCCACCCGAACGCCCAGAACTTCGGCTCCGCGGGGATCGCGACCGCCGTCGCCGTGGGGTTCGGTCTCTTCGCCTGGTGGGTCCTGCTCCGCGTGCGCCTCGAACTCCACGAAGACGTGATCGTCATGGTCAACCCCTGGGGCACGCAGCGACTGGCGTGGTCGCGCGTCAGTGCGGTGGTTTTGGGCAACTGGGGAGCGGAGTTCCACACGACGGACGGGTTCAAGTACACGGCGTACGCCCTGGGCGCGCTTGCCGGTGGTACTCGGCAGGACGGGCGGTTCGTCGAGGTGCGGCGGATCGCATCCGCGCGACTCCGCCCCACTACGTGACGAAGTCCCTCACCGTTCCAGGACGGCGTCCGTGCCGGGGACCTGGGCTGAGGTCCCCGGCACGGGTGGTCGGCGCGGCGCTAGTTGGTGAAGTAGATGTACTTCCAGTCGCTCAGCGTCGTCGTGTTGACCGTGTCGCCCGACGCGCCGTTGACGTACGCCGCCCGGACGCGGGCCTTGATGCCGGACTGGCCCGGGGCGCCGAGGTTCACGGCCGACTTGCCGTTGGTGCCGAGGGCGAAGTACTGCGGGCTGTCCTCGCTCGGGTACCACTTGCCCTGGTAGTAGATCTCGAGCTCGAGGCGCTGGGCGCGGCCTCTGTAGTACGTCATCGTCGTCGTGACGATCGGCGCGGTGTTCTTGTGGAACCAGTAGTACGTGTGCGAGCCGATCGCGGCCTTCTTGTAGTGCTTGGTGATGGCCGTGGAGACGCGGACCTTGGCGAAGGCGTTGACCTTGACCGACTTCGGCGCGTACTGGGCGTCGCCCTTGAACACCGCCGTGACCGCCGTGTCGCGGGTCATGTCGACGGTCACGGTGAGGTTGCCACTGGAGTTGACCTTCGCGGACCTGACCAGCTTGTTGGGCTTGTCGGCGCCGAAGGGGTCGGCCCAGATCTCCACCGTGCGGTTCTTGTAGGTCTTGCCGAGGTGCGCGGTGAACTTCACGTCGGCGCCGTACGCGTACACCTTGCCGTTGTTGTTCAGGCTGAGCGCGGTCGCCGTGCGGGAGACCTGGACCGCGTCGGAGGCCGAGGCGGGCACGTGGGTGGCGTCGCCCCCGAAGGACACCTTGTAGGTGACCTTGCCGCCGGCCGGCGGGGTGTCCGTGAAGGAGAAGCTGCCGTCCGCCTTCGTCTTCACGGCGGCCAGCGCCCTGCCGTTCGGCGACTCCAGGTCCGTGCGGGTCACCGTCAGGCTGGTGCCCGCAGGCAGCGGCGTCTTCGACGTCAGCTTGCCCGTGACGGTGAGCTTCTTGGCCCGGGCCGCCGTGGCGGGGGCCGACACCGTGAGGGTGGGCAGTTCCTTGGTGGGGTCGGTCAGCGCGCGCAGGGTGTACACGCCGCCGTCGTTCTCGGAGACGGCGAACAGCCGGCTGCTGTCCGGGGCCCAGGCCAGCGCGCCGTCCACCAGGGTGTCCGCGCCGCTGCTGTGACCGGTGTTGGGGAAGTCGTACTCCCGCAGCGGCTTGGTGGCGCCTGCCCGGTAGATGTGGACGTCGGGCTCGTACCAGGAGGAGCTGCCGCCCGCGACGTACCCGTTCGGCGCGACCCGCACCGCGTTGGGGTACGCGTCGATGGGAAGGCTCGGCTGCTGGGTGAGGTCCACGGCCGAGTAGGCACCGATGCCGTAACCTCCGCCCGCGGCCCACGACGTGAGGACCTGCTTGCCGTCAGGCGTCAGGTCGATCTGCTTCACGCCATAGTCCATGCTGCCCTTGGCCCGCACGGTGGCACCCTGTGCCGAGACGTCGTACACGGCCAGCGCGCCCCCGCCGCCGGCCACCAGCACACCCGGGGCCGACGGGTCGGCGCCCAGCTGCACCTGGCCGGCCACGGCGCCCGCCGCCTGGTCCAGGTGCACCGAGGGCTCGGTGCCGGACGGGTCGACGAAACCGAGGTCGGAGTCGTAGGAGAACCAGATCCGCCCGTCCACGACCTCCAGGTCGGAGGGAGCGGCCGTGCCCAGCGGGTAGCTCACGGTCGGTGTGGCCGTCTGCGTGTCGATCGCGACGATCCGGTCGTCGCCCTTGACGGCCGCGTACAACTGGCTGGAGTCCGCGGACAGGGCCAGACCCGTCACACCGGGCTCGTTGGCGAGGGTCGCCCGCACGGTGCCGGAGTAGTCGGTGATCAGGATCTTGCCGCTGGTCGGGTCGGAGATGTACACGAGCCGGTGGACGCCGTCGACGACCATGTCTCCGACGGACTTCACCGGCAGGATCCTTGCGGAGTCGGCCGCGGCCGGTCCCGCCGCGCCGACGGCGAGCGCCGCCGAGCCGAAGAGGACGGCAAGCGCTGTCGCCGTCGAGATGCTGCGCATACGCACAGTGCTGAAACCCCCTGAGGAAACCCGGTGGCCCACCGGGTGGACGAGTGCGCCGCGCGGCACCCGGGCACGACCGCCGGACGGCGATGACACACGGGGCGCGGCTGCCTCGGCAGCCTATGTCATGCCTGTGACAGTCGTGGAGGGAATTTCAGCCGTGGGGAGGTTCCGTGACGGTGTCGAGCACGGTCACCCGGCGGAAGTTGCACACCGCGCGCTCGCTCGGCGCGCTCCCCGGGCGCCCGCCGGAGTGCGCCTTGAGGGCCACGCTCACCAGACCGAGCAGCAGATCCACGTCGGCGTCGCAGTCGAGGTGGACGGTGACCCAACGCGAGCCGGGGACCAGGCGGATGGCGGTCGACTCGGCGAAGTCGTAGTGCAGCCGCTGGATCGCCCGGGCGGTCAGCTGCAGGTCCACATCGCGCTCGGAGTGGAAGTGGACGATCTCGTGGTGGGCGGAGCGCAACGCCCGGCCCGTCCCGCAGTCGGCCGGACACGGGCTGAGGTCGGGCCACGTCTCCAACTGGCGCATGGCTCTCTGGGCCGGTGTCATGTGCCCATGGTGCGGTGCTCACCGCCCGGCCACCAGGGATTGAGGGATCCGTAACCCTTAGGTGACGAACGCCCGGTTGACCGGACCGCCGCCTCCACAGCAGTCCCACCGAAATGACATCAGCCGTTCACCGTTCCTCCATATCCGACGCCTCGCACCGACAGGAATCGGCCATTGACTCTCCCCCGCGCGGCTCGAACACGAGGCCGCATGGGGAATACCGTTTCCTTTGGGGGGCCCTCAGTGGTGTCCGCAGTGGAGGCTTCCGGCGAACCGGAGCCCGACAGACCCGTTCCTCGCCGGCTCCTCACGGCGCGTGGCCTGGGCGACCGTCTCTTCCGGTACCAGCTCACGGCCACCGGACTCGCCGTCCTCGCCATCATGGCGGCCGTCGGACTCTTCCTGTTGCTGCGGGCCGCGCAGGCGCTGCGCGTGCGGGGCCTGAAGTTCCTCACCACCGCCGCCTGGCAGCCCGACGTCCACAACTTCGGCATCGCCGCCGTGCTCACCAGCACCCTGCTGATCGCCGCCGTCGCGGTGACGATCTCGGTGCCGCTGGCCGTGGGAACCGCGCTGTTCATCTCCGACGTGGCACCGCGCCGGCTGCGCCGCACGCTGGTGACGATGGTCGACCTGATGGCGGCCGTCCCCTCGGTGGTCTACGGGCTGTGGGGACTGTTCTTCCTGCAGCAGCACGTGATCGGTCTGTCGCGCTGGCTGTCCGACTGGCTTGGCTGGATACCGCTGTTCACGGTGGACGGCACCCGGCCCGGTGAGCCGCTGGCCTCCGAGAGCGTCTACACCGCCTCCACCTTCGTCGCCGGGATCGTGGTGGCGCTGATGGTCGCGCCGATCCAGTGCTCGGTGATGCGCGAGGTGTTCGCGCAGGCCCCGGCGGGCGAGCGCGAGGGGGCGTACGCGCTGGGCGCGACCCGGTGGGGGATGATCCGCGCGGTCGTCCTGCCGTACGGCAAGGGCGGCATCATCGGCGGCACGATGCTCGGGCTCGGGCGGGCGCTCGGCGAGACCATCGCCGTGTACCTGATCATCTCGCCGGTCTTCGTGATCCAGCCGCACATCCTGCAGACCGGTTCCAACTCGGTGTCCTCGCTGATCGCCCTGCACTACGGCGACGCGTCCACCTTCGGCATGTCGGCGCTGATGGCGGCGGGCCTGGCGCTGTTCCTGCTCACCCTGGCGGTCAACTTCACCGCCTCCTCCATCGTGGCCCGCTCCCGGTCCGGCGCGCAGAGCGAGGCATGAGATGACCGTCGTCGAAGAGACCGGCCTGACCGAGGGCCGAGGAGAAGGAACCGACGTCCGGACGGACGCCGACGGCCCGGTGGACGCCGTCCCCGGGACCGAACTCCCCGACCGTCCCCGCCGTATCGGCGGCGTCAGCCGCTCCGGGGTGCTGTCCCTGGCCGGCGCCGCGATCTCGGGCCTGTGTGTCGCCGTGCTGCTGTTCGGTGAAGTCGCCCCCTTCTCGGGCGCGTTGGGCTTCACCGTCACAGCGTACGCGGCTTTCCTCGCCGTCTACGCGGTGCTGACCGGTCTGGATGAGGACCGGCAGGCGGTACGGGACCGGGTGATGACGGTCGTGCTGTGGACGGCGTCCGTGCTGCTGTTCGCCGCGCTCGCCCTGGTCGTCGGCTTCACCGCCTGGCGCGGCCGCGAGGCCCTGCCGCACGGCAACTTCTTCACCCAGGACATGCAGGCGGCGGGCCCCCTGGACCCGCTGACCAACGGCGGTATCGCGCACGCGATGCTCGGCACGCTCATCATGATCACGATCGCGCTGGCCATCACGGTCCCGCTGGGCCTGGCCTGCGCGGTCTACCTCAACCAGATCCCGGGCCGCTTCTCCCGGTTCGTGCGCACCATCGTCGAGGCGATGACCGCGCTGCCGTCGATCGTCGCCGGCCTGATGGTGTACGCGGTCTGGATCCTCGGTCTCGGCATGCAGAAGTCGGGCCTCGCGGCCGGGTTCGCGATCAGCGTGATGATGCTGCCGATCGTGATCCGGGCCTCGGACGTGGTGCTGCGCCTGGTCCCCGGCACGCTGACGGAGGCGGCGGAGGCGCTGGGCGCTCCGCGCTGGCGGACCGTCTGGCACGTCGTCCTGCCCACCGCGCGCTCCGGGCTGGCCACCGCGGTCATCCTCGGCACGGCCCGCGGTATCGGCGAGACGTCCCCGGTCCTGCTGACGGCGGGCTTCACGGCGGCCCTCAACGGCGACCCCACCAACGGCCCGATGATCTCCCTCCCGCTGGCCGTCTTCACGTTCGTCAAGTCCCCCGAGCCCACGATGATCGCCCGCGGCTTCGGAGCGGCGGCGGTCCTGATGGCCCTGGTCCTGGTGCTGTTCGCGATCGCCCGGGTGATCGGCGGAAGGGGGCCGGGCCACCAGAGCAAGCGCCAGGCCCGCAGGACGGCGAAGGCGTCCCGCCGGGACGAGGAGAGGTTCGCCGAACTGCACGCTCCCGCACTGCAGTTGTTCGACAGCGCTTCCCAAGACGACACCGAGCAGACCAACGACTCCGGAGACAGTCACTGATGTCCAGCCCTGTCATCAACGCCCTCCGTCGGCTGGGCATCCTCGCCGCGCTGCTGGGCATCCTCGCCGTTCCGACAGCCGCCACCCCCGCCTCCGCCGACAGCTACACGCCGATCGCCGGAGCCGGATCCACCTGGGCCGAGAACGCCGTCGACGAGTGGCGCCGGGCCGTCAACCAGTACGGCATGCGCATCAGCTACGCCGGCACCGGCTCCTCCGACGGCCGCCGTCAGTTCCTCTCCGGCACCGTCGACTTCGCGGTCTCGGACATCCCCTTCCAGACCCACCCGACCGACGGCAGCGCGGCCGAACGCCCCGCGCAGGGGTCGTACGCCTACATGCCGATCGTCGCCGGCGGCACCGTCTTCATGTACCACCTGACGGTCAACGGCCAGCGCGTCACCAACCTCCGCCTCTCCGGCGACGTCGTCACCAAGATCTTCACCGGGGTCGTCAAGACCTGGGACGACCCGGCGATCAAGGCCGACAACCCCGGTCTGCAGCTCCCGCACCGCCCGGTCGTCCCGGTCGTCCGCTCCGACGGATCCGGCTCCACCGCCCAGTTCACGATGTGGATGGCCAACCAGCACAGGGCGCTGTGGCAGGCGTACTGCGCCAAGGTCGGCCGCTCCGGGGCGTGCGGACAGACCTCGTACTACCCGACCGTCTCCGGCATGATCGCCCAGTCCGGCGACCTCGGCGTCGCGGGCTACGTCGCGCAGAACTACGGCGAGGGCGCGATCGGCTACGTCAACTACTCCTACGCCCTCAACGCGCACTATCCGGTCGCCAAGGTCCTCAACCACGCCGGCTACTACACCGAGCCGACCCCGCAGAACGTGGCGGTCTCGCTGCTCAAGGCGAAAATCAACACCAACAAGAGCTCGCCGGACTACCTCACCCAGCAGCTCGACGGCGTCTACACCGACAGCGACCGCCGCAACTACCCGCTCTCCAGCTACTCGTACATGATCCTGCCGCTGAAGGTGCAGGGCACCTTCACCAAGGCCAAGGGCAAGACGCTGGGGGCGTTCTCGTACTACTTCATGTGCCAGGGCCAGCAACAGGCGCCGCAGCTGGGCTACTCGCCGCTGCCCATCAACCTCGTGCAGGCCGGCTTCGACCAGATCCGCCGCATCCCGGGTGTGCAGACGCAGAACATCAACATCCGGGGCTGCAACAACCCGACCTTCACGGCCAACGGCCGCAACAAGCTCGCGGAGACGGCTCCCTACCCGGCCGCCTGCGACAAGAAGGGCGCGGCCCCCTGCACGACGGGCAGCGGCGGCGCCAAGTCCGGCAGCTCGAGCGGTGGTTCGGGCGGCAGCGGCACGGGCGGGTCCACCGGCGGTTCGGCCGGCGGGTCCTCCGGTGGCACGGCTGCCGGGGGCGGTACGGCGGCCGGGGGCGCCGCCTCCGCGCAGCCCTCCGTGGACCCCGACACCGGGCAGACCATCGCCGCCGACGGCACGGGCACCGGGGCAGCCACGACCGCGGGCGGCACCATCGCCCTCGCGCAGCCCGTCGCGGTGGCCGGACACAGCGGCTGGACGACCACGCAGACCCTGATGGTGCTCGCCGTCCTCCTGGTCCTCGGCCTGGTCCTGCTGCCCTCGCTGGTCTCCCGTCTCATCAGCCGCGCCTCCGACGGGGGTTCGCGATGAACCGGGTACGACGTCTGCTGCTGAGGGTCGTCGCCGGGACCGCAGTCGGCGCGCTCGCCGGGTTGGCGGTCGCCCAGTCGGCACCGCCGGCGACGGCGGCGAGCTCCTCCGCCGTCACGGTGTCGGGGCGCGGCGAGTTCGGCACCATGAAGTTCACGGTCTCCCAGACCAGCCATCTCACCAGCCAGGCGATCACCGTCTCCTGGACCGGCGGCACCCCCACGACCTTCGCGGGCACGCAGTTCAACACGGACTTCGTGCAGATCATGCAGTGCTGGGGCGACGACGACGGCACGGTGCCGTCCAACCCCGGTCCGCCGCGCACCCAGTGCCAGTACGGCGCCTCCCCGACCACCGACCGCACCAGCTGGCCGGGCAACGACTACGACGACACCCGCAAGGTCTTCTACAGCGCCGACCCCACCAACTACGGCCAGGACAACCGCTACGGCGCCGCCAACCCGAACGCGCCCGGCGAGGTCCCCTTCAAGTCGGTCGACGGCACCACGGTCACGACCAACACCCAGAACAACCCGTTCTTCAACCGCAACACCACCAACGAGGTCGACTTCGCCCGCACCGGCGCCGGCGGCACCGGCACCGAGTACTTCGAGGTGCAGACCGCCAACGAGGCCCCGCACCTGGGCTGCGGCCTGCCGGTGAAGACGAACGGCGTGACGAAGCCGCGCGACTGCTGGCTGGTGATCGTCCCCCAGGGCCACCTCGACCTCGACGGCAAACCGTACGCCGACCACAGCCAGGTCAACGCGGGCTCCCCGGTGTCCTCCACCAACTGGCAGAACCGCGTCGCGATCCCGCTGCACTTCAACTCGGTCGGCACCAACTGCGCCCTCGGCGCGAAGGAACGCCCCACCACCGGCAGTGAGCTGGCCGCCGACGCCATGACCAGCTGGCAGGCGGCGCTGTGCCCGGCCGGGAAGGTGTACAGCTACACCGAGCAGGGCGAGCCCGACGCCCGGGGCCGGCTCGGCAACGACGGCTCCTCCGGACTCGCCTTCACCACCCGGGCACTGGGGGCCGACGCCAGTTCGGCCGCGCCCCCGGACACCACGACCTACGCGCCGGTCGCGCTCTCCGGAGCCGTCATCGGGTTCACCATCGAACGCAGACCGAAGGCGGGGGCGCCCGACTCGGTGACGAAGCTCGCCGGCACGAAGGTGGAGTCGATCCGGCTCACGCCCCGGCTGGTCGCCAAGCTGCTCACCGAGTCCTACCGCAACTCGCCCTGGGGGGCGGTGGTCGGCTCCACCGTCGCCAAGAAGTACGGCTGGGCGAGGAACAACCCGGCGGGCCTCGCGAGCGACCCCGAGTTCATCGCGCTCAACCCCGAGTTCGCGTATCTGTCGGTCGCCGAGACCCCGGCCACCGACACCGACCTGATGACCTCGCTCGGCCACAGCGACACGGCGCACGACCTGTGGCAGTGGATCTGGGCCGACAAGGAGGCCCGGCAGTTCCTCGCCGGGGTCCCCGACGACGACGGGATGCGGGTCAACCCGTACTACAGCACCAACGCCGACCTGAACCCGACCGGCGCCGCCTTCGACCCGTCGAACCTCGACGAGTACCCGAAGAGCGACCCCTGGTGCACGATCCCGCCCGGCAGCGGCGCCACGCTCCAGCAGTGCATGACCGACTTCCACCCGTACGTGGACGACATGCACGCCGGTGCCCTGCACACCCGGCGCACCGACATCCTGTGGAAGTCGAGCTGGGACCCGCTGGCCAGCCCGCCGGCCTTCAAGAGCCCCGGCCCGCAGCTGGTCGGCTCGCGCTTCGTCATCACCGTCACGGACGCGGCCTCCGCGGCCCGCTACGGCCTGCAGACGGCCCAACTGCGCAACGCGGCCGGCACGTTCGTCGCCCCGACGACCGACTCCCTGACCGCCGCCGCGAAGAGCGCCGCCGGGAAGACGGTCGCCGAGATCACCCCGGCGGGGGCCACCGCCAAGGGCGCCTACCCGCTGGCCCAGCTGGTCTACGCGGCCGCCCGCCCGGCCAAGCTCACCGCCGACGCCCGCCGGGACTACGCGGCCCTGCTGCGGTACGCGGCGGGCAACGGGCAGCTCAGCGGCGCCGACCCGGGCCGGCTGCCGGCCGGGTACGCCCCGCTGCCGCAGCAGCTGCGCGCCCGTGCCCTGCAGGTCGCCGGCACGCTCGAGCACTACAAGGGCGGCTCCGCGGACGACGGTTCCGGGTCGTCCGCGGGGTCCGGCGGCAGCGGCACGGGCCCGGGCGGCTCGACCGGCTCCGGCTCCTCGGGCGGCGGCGCGACCGACGGCGGCACCGGTACGCCGAGCGCGGGAGCGAGCACCTCGCCGAGTCCGCAGGCCTCGTACGGCGGCGGAAAGGCCGTGCAGACGACGGCCGCCGGCAACACCCCCGCCGACCCGGCCAACCCGCTGCGCTACGCCGTCCCGGTCGGTGCCGCCCTCGGCGCCGTGGCCGGCGCGGGCGCCCCCTTCGCGGGCGGCGGCCGACTGCGCCTGCCGCTGCGCATCCCCCTCCCCGGGGGACGGACTGTGACGCTCGTGCCCGACACCCTGCCGGAGCGGCTGCGCAAGCTGCTGCCGCCGGGCCGGGGGTGAGCGCCGTGCCACGGACCGAGGCGGGCACCGGCCCGCCGCCGGGCGGGAGTTGACGCCGGGCCCTCCGGCCCCGCCGAGTGCCGAGCCCGCGTCATCGGCCCGTCGGCGCGGCGGCCCTCACCGGCCCGCGCCGCATCCTCCGAGCCGAGCCCCCCGCGGGGCCCGCGCTCCCACAGACGGCCGCCCGCCCCGAAAGGCAGTCGGGGCGGACGGCCCGTACCACCCTGCCAGATCCACCCCTTCGCACAGTCACGGAGACTCTCGATGCGCAGAACGCGCTCTACGGCGGCGCTCGTCGCCGCCGCCGTGGTGGCCGGCGGCCTGGCTCTCGCGAGCCCGGCGTACGCCGACCCCACCCCCGCGGGTACCTTCCGCCAGCTGGTCGGCGTGGGCTCCGACACCACCCAGGACGTGCTCAACGCCCTGGCCGGCGACACCGTGGCCGGCAAGAGCTACGCCGCCACCGCCGTGAAGTCGGCGAGCGGTGCCGGCATCGCCTCCTACGACGCGATCGAGCCCGGCACCGGCTCCACCACGTCGAACATCACGACCCGTTCCGGCGGCCCGTCCTTCCTGCGCCCGAACGGATCCGGCAAGGGCCGCCTCGCCCTGAGCGAGTCGCTGACCGGTGACAAGTTCCCGGACTCCTCCGGCGTCGCCATCAAGGGCCAGGTCGACTTCGCCCGCTCCTCCAGCGGCCCGTCGGTCCCAGGCTCCACGCTCACCTACATCCCGATGGCCCGTGACGCGATCGGCGTGGCGGTGCGCGGCTCCGGTCTCGACACCCTGACGGCGGCCCAGCTGCACGACATCTATGTCGGCACGCTCACCAAGGTCAACGGCCAGACCGTGCACCCGAAGATCCCGCAGAGCGGTTCGGGCACCCGCAAGTTCTTCCTGTCCATCCTCGGCCTGCAGGACGCGGACCTCGCCCCGAGCGTCCAGGCCGTCCAGGAGAACCAGGGCAACGCCGCGCTCACCGAGGACGGCGCCCTCGTCCCGTTCTCCGTCGGCAGCTGGATCGCCCAGAACAACGGCGTGGCCCCCGACTACACCACGACCTCGGTCGGCAACGGCGGTCACCTGGCCGCCATCCAGCTGCCGGGCGACGAAGGCGCCACCAGCCCGGTGACCACGGTCAACGGCAAGCTCGCGCCTGTCCAGCCGTACTACGAGAACTCCACCTTCGGCCGCGACGTCTTCAACGTCGTGCCGACCCGGGCGATCGACACGACGAGCTTCTTCTTCGACAAGGACCTCTACGACGTCTTCGTCACCAGCGGCAGCCACACCGCCGCCCTGGCCTCCGACGACGCCGAGAAGGTCATCGCCTCCTTCGGCTTCGTCAACGAGTCGTACAACGGCTTCATCAACCTCACCAACAAGCACGTCCACCAGGGCGGCCTGGAGGAGTCGGGCATCTCCGTCGCCGTCCCCGCCGCGCCGGCGCTGAAGGCCACGCCGGGCGACGCGAGCCTGAAGCTGAGCTGGACCGCCCCGGCCGCCACCGCGTTTCCGCTGACCGACTACCGCGTCACGCTGTCCGACGCCGGCGGCGCGGTCGTCGCCGTCAAGGACCTGCCGGCCACCACGACCTCGTACAGCTTCACGGGTCTGGCGGTGGGCAGCTACACCGCCACGGTCACCGGCAACAACATCAACGGCAGCGGTGCCCCGTCCACCTGGACCGGCGCCGTCAAGTACAAGAGCGCCACCACCGCCGCGGTCGCCGCGACCCCCTACGGCAAGGCCCCGAAGGTCGCCGTCACCGTGACCGGCAGCCACGGCGTGGCGCCCACCGGCAAGGTCACCGTGAAGGAGGGCGCCACCGTCCTCGGCAGCGGCACGCTGGACGCCTCCGGCAAGGTCACCGTGGCCCTGTCGAACCACCTCAAGGTCGCCACGCACTCCCTGACCGTCACCTACGGCGGCGCCGCCAAGCTGAACTCCTCCTCGGCGACCGCCACCCTGAAGGTCACCAAGGCCACCGCCTCCCTCGCGAGCACCGCGCCCGCCACGGTCAGCCACACCGCGCGCGCCAAGGTCACCGTCAAGGTCACCGCGACCGGCACCACGCCGACCGGCACCGTGAAGATCTACGAGGGCTCCAGGCTGCTCGGCACCGGCACCCTCAGCGGCGGCAAGGTGACGATCACCCTGCCGAAGCTGGCCCGGGGCAAGCACAGCCTGCACGCCACCTACTCGGGCTCCGCGACGGTGAACGCCAAGACCGGCCCCGTCTTCACGATCAAGTCCACCTGATCCATCTCCCACCGGGCTGCCGGGGAGGGCCCCTCCTCCCCGGCAGCCCCCCTCTCGAACTTCCCGAAGGAGGCGGGCCGCCGTGACACTCGCCGTACCCCTCACGCTCACGCGCGTCCGGAGCGTCACCGTCGTCCGCCATCTCGCCCGGGGCGGCCTGCTCAGCCTCGCCGCCCTGCTGCTCGGCATCACCGTCCAGTTGCTGCTGGTCAGCGGCATCCAGGAGCGATCCGCGCAGCACTCCGCCTTCGACGAGCTGCGCGGCCAACTCGCCCTCGGGACCGCGCCGGTGGCGCAGACCGACCAGCAGGGCAGGCTGCTCGCGCCGGGGACGCCGGTCGCGATCGTCGACATCCCCAGGCTGGGGACGACGCAGGTGGTTCTGGAGGGCACCGACTCCTCGGTGCTGACCGACGGGCCCGGTCACCGTCGGGACACCCCGATGCCCGGGCAGGCCGGCACCAGCGTGCTGATGGGGCGGGCCGCGGCCTACGGCGGGCCGTTCCGCGGGCTCGGCTCGCTGTCGTCCGGCGACCGGATCACCGTGGTCACCGGCCAGGGCAAGGCGACGTACCAGGTCCTGGACGTGCGCCGGGCCGGTGATCCGGCTCCCGCCCCCGTGGCCGCCGGCAAGGGGCGGCTGGTGCTGGTCACCGCGACCGGCGCCCGGTTCGTGCCGGCCGGGGTGCTGCGCGTCGACGCCGACCTGGTCTCCGCGCCCTTCCAGACGCCGGCGGCGGTGATCCGCACCGGCACGCTGCCCGGCTCCGAGGAGCCGCTGGCCAGGCCCTCCGGGGTGCCGTGGCCACTGGTGATGTGGCTGCAGGCGCTGCTGCTGGCCGCCGTCGCCGCCGTGTGGGCCTGGCACCGCTGGGGCCGCCACCAGACGTGGATCGTCTTCGCGCCCCTCGTCGCGGTGCTGGGCCTCCAGGTCGCCACGCGTACCACCGAACTCCTGCCGAACCTGCTGTGAGGTGTCCCAAGTGACCGAAGTGACCGACTCCGTGACCGACACGGTCGTCCTGCCGCCGGTGGAGACCGCCGCCGCGACCGCTCCCGCCACGATCGAGGCCCGGTCGGTCTCGGCCTGGTTCGGCGGGCACCAGGTGCTCAGCCAGGTGTCGCTGACCATGCCCGCGGGGCGGGTCACCGCGCTCATCGGGCCGTCCGGGTGCGGCAAGTCGACGTTCCTGCGCACGCTCAACCGGATGCACGAGCTGATCCCGGGGGCGCAGTTCGGGGGCGAGGTGCTCTTCGAGGGCGAGGACATCTACGACGCCTCGTGGCGGCTGACGGACGCCCGCCGCCGTATCGGCATGGTCTTCCAGAAGCCGAACCCGTTCCCGGCGATGTCGATCTACGACAACGTGGTGGCCGGCCTCCGGCTGACCGGCGCCCGCGCGAACCGCCGCGAGAAGGACGAGCTGGTGGAGGAGTCGCTGTCCCGGGCCGGCCTGTGGAAGGAGGTCCGCGACCGGCTGCGCAAGCCGGGTGGCGCGCTCTCCGGCGGCCAGCAGCAACGCCTGTGCATCGCCCGGGCGTTGGCGGTACGGCCCCGGGTGCTGCTGATGGACGAGCCGTGCTCGGCGCTGGACCCCACCTCGACCCGCCGTGTCGAGGAGACCATCCACGAGCTCGCCGACCAGGTGACGGTCGTGATCGTCACCCACAACATGCAGCAGGCGGCCCGCGTCTCCCAGCAGTGCGCCTTCTTCCTCGCCGAGCAGGGCACCCCCGGCGGCATCGTCGAGGCGGGCCCGACCGACGACGTCTTCGGCACCCCGAAGGACCAGCGCACGGCGGACTACGTGGCGGGCCGCTTCGGCTGACGGCAGTTTCTGACGGTCGTTGCAACACGTGGTTGTGTTGATCAGGCCGTGAGCGGTTCATGCAGGCGCTCGGCCGGGGTTTCCCAGCCGGGCGTTTTGCGTGGGCGGCGGGCCCGGCTGTCGTACGTCACCACGTGCAGGCGTCACCACGTGCAGGATGTGGCTGCGCACGCCGGCGTCGGCGCGGACGTACAGGAGGCGGTCGGTCATGCCGAGTGCAGCCGGAAGCCGAGTGCCGCCAGGGCCGGCTCGTGGGGGCGGGCGGCGGTCAGGGCGGGGACGGCGCCCATGAGGTCGATCACGGGCTTGGCCGCGAGGCCCGGGACCGCGGTGGAGCCGATGGGCTCGAGCGCCACGAACGGTCCGAGCGCGGCGGCCAGGAGCGCGTCGATCGCCTCCGCCGCCCGGCGGGGTCGGTCCGGGTCGGAGGCGACGATGCGCATGCTCGACCTCCCCTTTCGCGGCGTTTGGGTCGATAATCGAGGCATGAGTACGGCGACGTTTGTCATGGCGGCCACGTCGGTGGACATAAGCCACGTGGTCGGCGCCTTCATCGGTGGCCTGGTCATCGCCGGCGCCCTGGTCTGGGCCTTCTGGTTCGGCATGCGGGTGCGCGACCGTGAGCTGCCGCGGCCGCTCCCGGACGAGCAGCCCCACCTTCCCGACGGCGGAGCCGTCCGCGAGATGCGCGAGGTGCGCGAACCGGACGAGGTGCCGCTG
Source organism: Streptomyces sp. NPDC006476 (assembly GCF_040612015.1). Lineage (NCBI taxonomy): Bacteria > Bacillati > Actinomycetota > Actinomycetes > Kitasatosporales > Streptomycetaceae > Streptomyces > Streptomyces sp. NPDC006476. The sequence goes on from NZ_JBEXPK010000038.1 coordinate 61,701, forward strand.
TCCGAGGACGGGAAACGGCTGATGCCCCACGAGATGCATCCCTCGTCGAGCAGGACGGGCAAGGACCAGCACCGACGGCGCTGGATGCCCGGCTCCAGCGGCTCTTTCGGCAGCGGCGGCCTGGGCGTGCGCTAGCCCCGCGGCCGGCGTGGCCGGCTCAGGCCATCCAGAAGAAGACGGCCGTCATCCGCTTGTCCTCCAGCGTGCTGCCGGAGTAGCCGGTCGCGCTGTGCACCAGGTTGGCGTGGTACAGCAGCAGCCGGTTGTACTTGTGCGGGACCCGTATGTCCTCCTCGAAGTGGTCCCCGGGCACGAACCGGGTGCCGAGCGCCTCGACGAGGTTGTTGTGCGGCGCCTGCACGATGTTGCCACCGAGCCGTCCGCCGGGCAGCGACTGGCGGTAGAACGCGGTACCGCAGTCCTTGCCGACGCCGGGGTTGAGATACAGCACGGCCGCGTACCGGCACAGCGCCCGTGAGTCGGTGTGCGGCCGCGGCTCGCTCTCGCCCTCGCCCACGACCTGGACGCAGTTGTGGTTGAGCGTGCCGCCGCCGGGCGCCTGCTGCACCCACAGGTCCCTCGCCCCGGTCGCCTTCCTCACCAGGCGCTCGACGCGGGCGAGTTCGTCCGGCTCCAGGCCCGGCATGGTGCGCAGGCCCGGCCAGGTCTCCGAGGTGTACGGGTAGCCCTTGACCCAGTCGTCCTTCGCCAGACAGCGCTCCCGTACGGCGTCCACGTCCGGCAGGACGTCGTCGATGACCCAGTAGTCGCGGCCCTTGGTGGGCTTGCGGTAGGGCAGGACGGGAAGGGCCGCGGGGACCCTGGGCGCGGGCTGTGGGGGCATGAGCCGAATCTAGGTCGGGGGTTCCCCGCACTCTCCCGTGAACGGGTCAACATTCCGTCAACGCCTTGTCATGGCCACCGAAGAACCGGACCGCCAACTCCCCGGAGACATGGCTCACATCCCCCGGTTTTTACCAAACCAAAAGGTTCCGCGCCCGGGTCCGGTCCGTATTCCACACCGTCCTACCCCGCCGCACGACGGCGGATCCCCGACCGGGCAGGAGGCACGGTGCGCTTTTCGCGGAACGCGACGGGAACTCTCTTCGTGGGCGGTGCTCTGAGTCTGACTCTGGCCGCGCTCGCCTATCCCGCGATGCTCGGGGTGAACACCGTGTCGGCCTCAGGAACAAGAGTCATCGCTCAGACCCAGTGGGGTCCGCTGACGGAGTCGGACCGCGACTTCGTGGTCAAGGTGCGCGCGGCCGGTCTGTGGGAGTACCCCGTCGGCCAGCTGGGCCTGCAGAAGGGCCAGAGCCAGGCGGTCAAGATCGCCAGCAAGCACCTGATCGACGGTCACGCGGCGCTGGACGCCAGCTGCCGCAAGATCAGCACGATGCTGAACATCACGATCCCCAACATCGCGAGCCCCCAGCAGGTCGGCTTCGTCAACACCCTCAAGGCGGACAGCGGCAAGCAGTTCGACACGGACTTCGCCAACATCCTGCGGGTGACGCACGGTTCGATCTTCAACACGATCGCGAAGATCCGCTCCACGACCAAGAACACCGTGGTGCGCGCCCTGGCCGACCAGGCCAACGCGACGGTCCTGGACCACATCACGGTCATGGAGCAGACCGGGCTGGTCAACTTCGACCAGGTGCTCTTCCAGGAGACCACCCCGCCGAAGCTGCCCGCCAAGGACCTGACCCCGCCGCCTCCGCTCGCGGGCCAGCCCCAGATCGTGCTCACCCCGCCGGTGGACACCACCACCCAGCCCCCCATCCTGCCCGGCGAGTCCTCGCCCGGCACGGGCGGCGCGGGAGGCACCGCGGCCAGCCCCAGCCCGACGGTGGGATAGCCCCCACGGGAACGGTCGTACGGCCCTACGGGCACGGTCGTACGGCCCGTGTGGGACTGGAGGTTCGGGCGGTCGAACGGAAGCGGATCCGCCCGTTCCTACTGTGGCGTAATCGTGATGGCTGGTTGAACTTTCGGCGCATCACCGCAGGTTGACAGCGTTCGGCCGGGACATCCACCATGTGAGCGCACTGAGGCGCATGTGACCAATGGGCCTGGTGTTTTCACAGACCATTCTCCCCGGCACGGCCGGCCGCCGCGTGCTGTCCCGCGCCGCCGTGCCCGGGTCACGCACGCGAAGATGGGGATCCGCATGTCCATAGTGAGACGTGTCACCGTGCGCCGCCTCATGGGGACGGGCGCCGCGTCGCTCGCCCTGTGCGCCGCAACCGTCGCCGCCGCCTCCGGCGCCTGGGCCCACGGCGGAACTCCGGGCGGCGACGGCTGGAAGGCCGGCGGCTCCTACAAGCCCGGCACCGGTGCCGGCACCAAGACGGAGGCCGACCGCTGCCAGTTCTCGCTGGACGGCACGAGCTTCTACGACTCGGTGAAGGTCGACGACCAGACGCTGAAGCCCACCGACGACGGCAAGGTCCACATCAAGGTCCGTACCGCCGGTGACGCCTCCACCTGTACCGCCTCGCTCGCCTCCTACCTCGCCCACGGCGCGACCTTCGCGACCTCGGGGCAGCAGGTCTTCGTCGACTTCGACACCGTGACGGTCAAGTCCGGGCAGACCGACTCGCTGGACATCGCGGTGCCGGACGCGGGCTGCTTCGCGCAGATCGACCTCTACCGCGGCGCCACCAAGTTCGACGGCAAGCTGGACGCCAAGGACGGTTTCCAGCACGGGGACCTGCCGGCCGGCCCGGACCACGCGGTCATCAAGGACAAGCTGATCGCGTCCTGGAACGGCGGTACGAAGGACTGCACGAACACCGAGTCGCAGCCCCCGAGCACCCCGCCGGCCTCCACGCCGCCGTCGACGCCCCCGGCCTCCGAGAGCGCCACCCCGACACCGAGTGCCTCCGAGTCGACGCCGGCCTCGACCGACACCCCGGTCGCCTCGGCGTCCACCACCGTCCCGGCGGCCACGCCGAACGGCGGTGGCGGCGGCCTCGCCGAGACCGGCGGCGGCAGCAACTCCGGCCTGATCGCCGGCGGCGCGGCGGCGCTCCTGGCGGGCGGCGCGGCGATCGTCGTCGCGAGCAAGCGCCGCCGCGGCGCCCGCTCCTGAACCACCCCCGAAGACGAACGCCCCGGAGATCCCCCGCTCCGGGGCGTTCGTTCGCACGCGGCACTGGTGGTGTGCGGTGCGGGTGGTGTGCGGTGCGGGTGGTGTGCGGTGCGGGTGCTGGTCATGAGCGGTGATGTGCCGTGACCGGTGATGTGCCGTTGCTGGTCATAAGCCTTCGACGGGCCCACGCCCCCGGTGGTCATTGGCCGTCGGGGCGTGTTCCCTCGCGGTCATGAGCCCTCGTCAGCCTTGTGCGGTCGCTGGTCACGAGTCGTCGCCAGCCGTGTGCCCTCGAACAGTCATCAGCTGGCGACTGTCACACACCGTCGGGCTCCCGTGCCGTCAGGCTCCCGTGCCGTCCGCCGTCACGAGCTGTCGGCGGTCATGAGTTCCCGGGGCATGAGGGCTCGGCGGTCACGAGCTCTTGATGGCCACATGCTGTCAACCGCCACGACCGCCCCGTCGACCGCCACGACCCGTCGGCCCCCAGAAACCGTCACCCCCCACGAACGTCGGTCCCCGCACGCCGTCACCCACCCACGACCGCCACCCCTCACACACCCTCACCCACCCACGAACCGTCGACGCCCACGACCCGACGGCCCTCACGTGCCGTCGGCGGTCACGTGCCGTCGGCTGTGCAGTGTTTGAGGAGGAGGCGGGTGTCCTCGTCGACCACGCGGTAGCGGACGACGCGGCCCTCCTTCTCGCCGGCCACCACCCCGGCCGCCCGCAGCAGGCGCAGGGCCTGGGACACGGCGGGGTCGTTCATGCCGGTCGCGATCGCGAGGTCGGAGACGGCGAGCGGGCCGGTGCGGTGCAGGGCGAGCAGCAGCGCGAGCCGTTTGGGGTCGGCGAGCAGCGAGAAGCGGTCGGCCCAGGTGCGCACATGGGCCTCGTCACCGATGGCGGCGATGGCGTCGCACACCCGGTGGCCATCGATGGTGCGGCGGTCCGCGCGGTCGGCCGGGACGAGATGCATGCGCACATCCTCGCAGGCGCGCCTCTGTGATCTTCGATACCTGCACAGGTACGCAGCTATGCAGGAAGGGCCGCTCCCCCCTACGGTGGGCGGGCCGTGGTGTTCGGGAAGTCGGTGCGATGCCGACGCGGCCCTCGCCACTGTGATCGGGAAGTCACCGGTCCACGTCCCGCACGGGACAGCCACTGGCCGTTTCACCACGGCCGGGAAGGCGGACCGGGGACGCACGACCCGTCAGCCAGGAGACCGGCCACGGCATCTCACGAGATGATCCACGAGGTGCTGGAGCGTGAACATGGCCGACGCTGCTTCTTTCCGCTGGCAGCGCGAGGACACCGTCAAGACCGTGGGGCTGGTGGCGGTGATCGCCGCCCTCCACGTCGCCGCCTTCGGAATCCTCTTCCTCCTCGTCGTCCCCGGCCACTACGAGGTCGGCTCCAAGGCCTTCGGCATCGGCCTCGGCGTCACCGCCTACACCCTGGGCGTGCGGCACGCCTTCGACGCCGACCACATCGCCGCGATCGACAACACCACCCGCAAGCTGATGGCCGACGGCAAACGGCCGGTGTCGGTGGGCTTCTGGTTCGCGCTGGGGCACTCCAGTGTGGTCGTGGTGCTGGCCGCCATGATCGCGGGCGGCACGGCACTCGCCGGCAAGGTCATGAACGAGAACTCAAGCACCCACAAGGTGCTCGGCTTCCTCGGTACGACGATCTCGGGCACGTTCCTCTACGTCATCGCCGCGCTCAACCTGGTGGCGCTGATGGGCATCCTGAAGGTCTTCAAGGCGATGCGGGCGGGGACGTACGACGAGTCGGAGCTCGAGGCGCACCTGGATTCCCGGGGCTTCATGAACCGGATCCTCGGCCGCCTCACCAGGTCGATCACCCGCCCGGGCCAGATGTACCCCCTGGGCTTCCTCTTCGGGCTCGGCTTCGACACCGCGACGGAGGTCACGCTGATGGTGATGGCGGGCTCCGGCGCGGCGGCGGGGCTGCCCTGGTACGCGGTCCTGTGCCTGCCGCTGCTCTTCGCGGCCGGGATGAGCCTGTTCGACACGCTGGACGGCACGTTCATGAACTTCGCCTACCAGTGGGCCTTCTCCAACCCGGTCCGCAAGGTCTTCTACAACCTGACCATCACCGGCCTGTCCATCGCGGTGGCCTTCTTCATCGGCACGATCGAGCTGGTGGGCGTCCTGCACGAGAAGTTCGACCTGACCGACTCGGTCACGGGCTGGATAGCCGACCTCGACCTGGACAACGTCGGCTACGTCATCGTCGGCCTGTTCGTGGTGGTGTGGGCGGCGGCGCTGACCTACTGGCGGGTGGCGAAGGTGGAACAGAAGTGGTCGGTGCGGACCGCGGAAACCCCGTGACCCGCACCGTCCTTGCCGGCCGGCGCGCCGTCACTGCCTCTCGACCGCCGACAGCCACAGCTTGACGAAGCGGGGCACGTCCACGTCCAAGGCCACGTCCACCAGGGGCTGTTCGCGGGCGCCCTCGTGGATCTCGGACTCGCCGGGGCGGGCGCGGCGGTCGACGATCGTCTGACCCCGGGTGGGTCCGGGGGCGAGGGAGACCTCGACGGGGAGCAGGCTGGTGGTGATGCCGGCCGGGTCGGCGACGGAGCAGACCGCGCCCGCGTCACCGAGCCCGCCGGCGGTCTCGTCACTGTCCGGGTCGGGCGAGGACGGGCGGTGGGCGAGGAGTTCACCGGCGAGACGGGTGCCGGGCTCCGCGCTCGCCCGCAGCCGTCGTACGTCCGCGCCCGGCACCACGACCCGCTGGAAGACGTCGAGGCCGTACATCGTGATCGGCACGCCGGCGGTGAGCAGGACGGCGGCGGCCTCCGGGTCGTGCCAGACGTTGAACTCGGCGACCGCCGTGGCGTTCCCGGTCGCGACCGCGCCGCCCATGAAGACGATCCGCTCGATGTTGCGGACCACGTCCGGGTGCGTCCGCAGCAGCAGCGCGATGTTGGTCAGGGGCGCCGTCGGGACCAGCGTCACCGGGCGCGGCGAGGCGAGGATCTCGCGGCGCAGCAGCGTCACGGCGTCCACGTCGGCCGGGGCGCGGGTCGGCGCGGGCAGACCGATGTCGCCCATGCCGTCCACCCCGTGCACATGCCGTGCCGTGCGCACCGGCTCGATCAACGGCCGCTCGGCGCCCCGGCCGACGGGGATCTCCGGGGCACCGGCCTGCTCCAGCACGGTAAGGGTGTTGCGCACGACGCCGTCCACGTCCGTATTCCCGGCGACACAGGTGACCGCCCGCAGATCGATCCCCGGGTGCCGCACCGCGAACAGCAGGGCGAGGGCGTCGTCGACACCGGTGTCACAGTCGATGATCACAGGAACGGGCTGACCGGTCACAGCGGACTCCCTCTTCGTCACACCATCGGTACGAGACCGACCTTATGCCTATGCGGGCGCCCACAAGTCGGTGCTCCTGGCTGCCACCCGGGCGTCGATCCGGCGCAGTAGTTCCTCCGCCGGCAGGGCTCCGGGGTGGGTTCCGTCGCGGAGGCGCGGGGCCGCCAGGCCCTCGGTTGCCTCTTGTTCGCCGATCACCGCCTGGTAGGGGACCAGACGGTGAGCCCGGACGCGGGCGCCGAGGGAGCCGTGCTCGGGGCCGGCGAGCTCTGCTCGCAGACCACGGGCGAGGGCCCTGGTCAGGAGGGCCTGCGCCTGCGGGCGCTGCTGCTCGGACACCGGAAGCACCACCAGCTGGACGGGGGCGAGCCAGGCGGGGAAGGCGCCGCCGTGCTGTTCGACGAGGTGCGCGACCGCCCGCTCCATGCTGCCGATGACGCTGCGGTGCACCATGACCGGCCGGTGCCTCGCCCCGTCCGCGCCGATGTAGTGCAGGTCGAAGCGTTCGGGCTGGTGGAAGTCGATCTGCACGGTGGACAGGGTCGACTCGCGCCCGGCCGGGTCGGCGATCTGCACGTCGATCTTGGGGCCGTAGAAGGCGGCCTCGCCCTCGACCGCGTCGTAGGCGACGCCGGCCCCGTCCAGCACCTCGCGGAGCAGGGCGGTGGCCCGTTCCCAAAGGGCCGGGTCCGCGACGTACTTGCCGCCCTCGCCGGGGAGGGAGAGACGGTAACGGGCGGCTCGGATGCCCAGGTCCGCGTAGGCCCGCCCGATCAACTCCAAGGCCCCGCGCGCCTCTTCCACCGCCTGCTCCAGGGTGCAGAAGACATGGGCGTCGTTGAGCTGGATGGACCGCACCCGGGTCAGCCCGCCGAGCACCCCGGACGGCTCGGAGCGGTACATGCCGCCCAACTCGGCGATACGCAAGGGAAGTTCGCGGTAGCTGTGGGACCGGGAGCGGTAGATCAGGGCGTGGTGGGGACACAGGCTCGGGCGCAGCACGACCTCCTCGCCGCCCAGCCGCATCGGCGGGAACATGTCGTCGCCGTAGTGCGCCCAGTGCCCTGAGATCTCGTACAGCTCGCGTTTGCCGAGGACCGGCGAGTACACGTGCCGGTACCCGGCCACCCGCTCCAGCCCCCTCACGTACTCCTCCAGCACGTGCCGCACGGTCGCGCCGTCGGGCAGCCAGTACGGCAGCCCCGCGCCCATCAGCGGATCGGTGTCGAACAGCGCCAGTTCACGGCCGAGACGTCGGTGGTCGTGCATGGTCCTCCTCCTCACTCGGGAGGGACGGGCGACCCGGGCGACGTATGACGAAGCCCCGGGGCACTCGCCCCGGGGCTTCGGACATCCAGTCCGGTGTTCAGCGCGCCGGGACGTTCTCCGGCGTCGTCGTGGAAAAGGCTTGGGCGCGCTGCATGGCGACGACCGTAGCGCGGGGGCGGCCGGGGCCGCGAGGGATTAACGGTCCTCGTAACCCGTACGGCCCGGCTCGGTGGTGGGCCGTCGGAGGCGATGGTCCCGTGGGAGACGTACACCGTCCTGTACGTCGGTCAGGAGCCCCCGATGCCCCGCACCCCCGCCCGCGTCCTCGCCGCCTCCGCCCTCACCGCCGCCGTCCTCGCCGGCGCGAGCGCCTGCACGGCTCTGACGGACGGGGCGGAGCAGCCGGTGCGGGGTGCCTCCCCGACCGCGAAACCCTCGTCGACCGCCCCTGCCGCGCCGCCCGCCCTCACCGAGGCGCAGGCGCAGGCCGCGCTGGTCACGGCCGCGGACCTGGGGGACCCCTGGGCGCCCACGCAGGGGGCGGCGACCTGGCGGGACGGGGTACTGAAGGCGACCACCGACGCGCCCGACTGCCGTCGGCTGCTGGACGCCCTGTACGCCGACGACCTGTTCGGCACCGACGCCCGGGTCCGGGCCGTGGTGGGGCTTGACGACGCCCTCGACCAGGCCCAGTTGCGCTACCAGGTGCTCACGCTGGACGCGGGGGAGGTGTCGCGGACCCTGGACTGGATGCGGGCGCTGCCGCGGACGTGCGGACGGTTCACGGCCGTCACCCAGTACGGGGCCGTGCAGGGCGTGCAGGTCACGGAGGCGCGGCTGCCCGAGGTCGGGGACGCGCGGCAGGGGCTGCGGGTCACGCTGACCGGCGCGGCGGCGGACGGCGAGCCAACCGTGCTGACACTGGACGTCGCAGCGGTCCGGGCCGGCGAGGACACCGTCGCCGTCACCGACGGCGGCCTCGGGGACGTCTCCCCCGACGTGACCGCGACGGCCGTACAGAAGGGCCTCCAACGCCTGGCCGACGTACGCAAACAGGGCCGCGCACAGGTCTGAGCGGCACGGACCCGCGGAGCGCTCAGAGGGGCTCCGGGGTCTCCTCCAGCAGTTCCCGTGGGTCGAGTCTGCGTTCGGCGAGGGCGCGGGCGACCGTCGACAGGGAGAGCTGCCGTTTCTCCGCGTGCCGGCGCAGCAGTTCGTAGGCCTGGGTGAGGGAGATGCCCACGGTCTCCGCGAGCAGGCCCTTGGCCAGTTCCACGGTCGCCTTGGCGGAGACCGCCGCCTGCAGGGACGTCAGCAGGTCGTGCGGGCGCCTGGGCGCGGCCGGCCAGTGGGTCAGGGTGAGCGCGGCGATGTCGCTCATGCCCTGGGCGACGACGAGGTCGGCGGCCGACAGCACGTCGCTGTGCCGGTTCGCCAGCGCCACCGCGCCGATCGGACGCCCGTCCAGGCGCAGGGGCAGCACGTGCATGGAGGCGTAACCGGCGGCCAGCGCGCACTCGGTGTACTCCGGCCAGCGGCCACCGGAGCGCAGATCGTCCGCGGCGACCGGCTCCCCGGTGCGGTAGCAGTCGACGGACGGCCCCTGGTCCCGCTGCACCTGGAACAGGTCGAGGCGGCCGAGCCCGTCCTCGGAGGCGGACATGGGGCGCAACTCGCCCCGTGAGTCCGCCATCACGACCCCGACGGCGTCCACGGCCAGCAGGCCGAGGCAGTGCTCGCCGAGCCGGGCGAACAGGTCGAGCGGGTCGAAGTGCGCAGCGAGGGTGTCCGCCAGATCGACGAAGGCACGCGTCAGCCGCAGCTCGCGGTTCATCCGTTCCTCCTCACTCCGACACTACGCCTGTTCACCGGTCGGCGTGCCGGAGCGCCCTCAGTCACGGTCGAACCTCTTCCTGTGCATGACGATGTCGCGCGCCACCTCGAGCGCCGTGCGGTTCTGCGCGAATGCGCGGGCACGCAGCCGGGCCAGCGCCTCGTCGGAGTCGACCCCGAGCTGCGCCATGATCATGCCGATGGCCTGGTAGACCTCGTCGTGATCGGTGGCGAGGCCGCTCAGCCAGGGTTCGTCTCCGCCCGGCGGTCCATTGTCCGCCTGCCGGGGCAGCGCCATCAGCGCGATCGTCATGACGCTGGCGACCAGCAGCGCGGTGCGTACCTCGCGCTCGGTGAGCTCGCCGGGGGTGTCGCGGTACAGGTCGAGCGTGCCCACGCAGACGGCGTCGTTGCCCAGCGGCACCGAGTACACGGCGGAGACGCCGAGGGAGGTCGCCTCGTGCGCGAACACGGGCCAGCGGCGTGCGTCCGGGCCGTCCGTCAGATCGGAGGCGAGGACCGGGGCGCCGATCTCGGCGGCGTACATGCACGGTCCGTCGCCCAGGGTGGCCTGCACCTCGGCGAGATGGGCCGCCTGGTCGTCGCTGGCGCTGAGCTGTATCGGCATGCCGTCACTGCGCAGGGAGACGCTGGCACCGGCCACCGGCAGCAGCTTGACCGCGACCGTGCAGAGCCGGCCGGGGATCTCGCGGGGTTCGGCGCCCCGCACCCCCTCGGCGATCACGTCGGCGGCCCGGACCCGGTTGATCCTGCGCTCCGCCGGTGCGTCGGCACCGCCGCGACGCGGATCGTCTCCCGGTCCGTCACCGTAGAAGCCGTCGCGGTCGTCCCTGGGCCGCACGGCCACCGCCTCCTTCAATCGCAGCGCGGCCATTATCGACCACGGTTCCCCGGGGCGGGTTCACCCGGAGGAGGGTTCGTGAATCGTGGCGAGCCCGCTCAGGGGCGCACCCCGACTACCCGTCGCCCGAGAAGCGAAACGTCGTCGTGTCCTCGCCGCCCAGCGGTGACCTGCGCGGTGCCGGAGGGCGCGGGGAAGGAGGCTCGCCCGTGACACCGGTGACGAACTCGGCGGCGACGTCGCGCAGCTTCATGTTCCGGCGCTGGGAGGCGCGGGTGAGGAGCTCGAAGGCCTCGTCGGCGGTGCAGCGGCGGCCGGCCATGATCACGCCGAGGGCCTGGTCGATGACGCCGCGCGAGACGATCGCGCTGCCGGGAAGCGGCTTCCCGGACCGGGCTTCACAGCGCGGGCACCGCTCGCTACCGTCGGCTGTGGTGCGCGTCTGGCAGCGGCCGCACGAGGGCGAGCCCGGTGGCGCCGCTCCCGGGTGGGCGTTCACGGGCGGTGTGCCGGCCTGTGGCCGGATCCCGTTGTGAGTGCTTCTCCCGAGCCGCCCGCACGGTGGCGTTCCCTACCGTCGGCCCGACCCGCCGGACCGCCCGCGAGCCCTCGTCCCCGTGACCGCCACGCCGACCGGGGCGTCTCCCGCCGTCCCGAGCGGGCACGGGGCTTCCCGGGCGAGCGCGCGTACGGGGAGCGGCGCGCCCTCGCCCGGCGGCCACCGCCCACCACCAGGCGGTGGCCGCCACCCCTGCCCGGGTGCCGTGCGGGCCCTTGTCACAGGGGAGGCTGGGCCGGGGCCGGGCCTAGGGTGGTGGTGCCGGGGGCCGTGCGATGGCCGAGGCCCGTGCGGTAGGCGTCGAGGGCTGCTTCGACCCGGCCCGTGCGGCGGAGCAGGTCGCCCAGCAGACGGCACAGGTCGGCGAGGTCGCCGGCGGCGCCCGCCCGCTCCAGGAGGCTCAGGGCGCGTACGTAGTGCTCCTCGGCGGCCTCCGTGTCGCGGGCGTCCTCGGCGATGATGCCGAGCAGGCGGTGGGCGGCGGCGGAGTGCAGGGCGCCGCGTTCGGAGTTGAGGGTGCTGAGCACCTCGTTCAGCAGGTCGGCGGCCTCCTCGGACTTGCCGCGCCGGTGCAGCACGTCGGCGAGTTCGACGGCGGCCTGGCTGCTGTAGAGGGCGGCCCGGCCCGCCGAGAGCATCTTCAGGGCCTGCCGCAACTCGCTCTCCGCCCGCTCCAGTTCGCCGTTCTGGGCGCAGACGTACCCGCGCATCCAGTGGCAGTTGGCCAGCTCGGTGCGCAGCTGCAGGGTCCGGTACAGCTCGGCGGCCTTGGCGAGCGAGGCGTCGGCCTCGGCGATGCGTCCCTCGGCAAGCAGGGTACGGGCGACCGAGCGGTGCATCCGGGCGACCAGCGCAGGGTCCCCGGCCTGCGGGGCGAGGGCGAGCGCGAACTCGGCGGCCTTGGCGGCGCGGGCGTGGACGCCCATGTCCATGTAGGGGCCGATGATGCTGGCGTAGAGCAGCAGCAGCGCGTCGGGGTCGTGCAGCCCGCCCCGGTTCAGCTCGTCGAGGGTCGACTCCAGCAGGTAGACGGCGTAACGGAGTTCACCGGCGAGGTAGTGGGAGACGGCGCGCCCGCGCAGGGCCGGCACCCGGGCGGGCAGCGGCGCGTCGGCGAGGACCTGTTCGGTGCGCTCGAAGTACCCGCGGGCGGCGGTCAGTTCGCCGCTCTCTAGGGCGCACTCGCCGAGTCCGAGCAGCGCGGCGGCCCGAACGTCGGCCAGGTCGTGCTCCTCGGCCTCGGCGAGCAGGGCGGTGTACCGGTCGGCGGCCTCCTCGACCTCGCCGGCCGCGAGGCTGCGCTGCGCCCCGGTCAGCCGGAGCCGCAGGTCGGTGGCGAGGTGGGCCGGTCGTCCGGTGACCAGCTCCTCGTAGGCCACGCCGAGGCGCTCGGCGATGTGCCGCAGCGCCTCGTCGGAGGGCCGCACCCGGCCGGCCTCCAGGGTGGAGATGTAGGCGGGCGTGTACGCGGGCTCCGCCAACTGCCGCTGTGTCAGCCCACGTTCTCCTCGCCACTGTTGCACCCTGCGCCCGATGGTCTCCGGATCGTCACGTTCCGCCATCCCCAACTCCCCCTGACCCTCTTGCTGTTGTCCGCTGGAGCCCCTAGGTTAAGCGGCACCTTAAGCGCGTTTAATACAACACTGTTGAAACGCCATTGAGAGGTTGCCGTGCTCCGAAACATCTCCGAGCGTTACGCCCGAGGTCTCGGCGCAGCCATCGTCGCGGTGGCCGCCCTCCTGCTGGCCGCCAACGCGGTCCCGGCGAAGGCGGACGACGCGCGGGAGGTCGGCCAGGTACAGCAGATCCACGACGCGGGCCGGTGACCGCCGCCTCCTCGCGCAGCTCGTCGGCCGTCATCGGGCCGAGCAGCAGCCCGGCGCCGGACAAGGCGTCCGCCAGGCCCCGGTGTTCGGCGCAGCGGGCGTAGAAGTCGGCGCGCACGGCGACCAGAACGCGCAGCCCGCTGCCCGGGTCGCGGGCGGCGAGCAGCAGGTCGATGAAGCGTGAGCGCTCCCGCCGGTCGTGGCAGAGGGTGAAGACCTCCTCGAACTGGTCGACCACGACCCAGCTCTCGGGCTCCCCCGGCGCGGGACTGAGCAGGTGTCCGTAGGTGGCGGCGGGTGTGGGGCCGGGGGTGAGGATGCGCAGGGCGGCCGGGCAGGCGCGTACCGCGATCTCCTGCCGCAGCCTCGGGATGAGACCGGCGCGCAGCAGGGAGGACTTGCCGCTGCCCGAGAGGCCGAACAGCACGGCGAACCGGTGCCCGCGGACCAGCTCGCCCACCTCGTCGATCACCCGGCCCCGGCCGAAGAAGAGTTCTGACACCGGGCCCCCAGAACGCGGCCGCCGACGGCACTCCCCCCTGCCGTCGGCGGCCGCCTTGCGTACGCTGCCTCCCGTGACCTCTGCCGCCGCCCGCGCCGCACTCGACCTCACCGCCCACCTCCCGGTCGCCGACCTGGCCGACTTCTACCGGGACCTGCACCGCCATCCCGAGCTCTCCCTCCAGGAGCACCGCACGGCGGCCCGGTTCGCCGAGCGGCTGAGGAAGGCCGGGTACGAGGTCGAGGAGGGCGTCGGCGCCACCGGCGTCGCCGGCATGCTCCAGAACGGCGACGGGCCGACGGTCCTGCTGCGCGCGGACATGGACGCCCTGCCGGTCACCGAGGAGACCGGGCTGCCGTACGCCTCCGAGGTGCCGGGAGTGATGCACGCCTGCGGGCACGATCTGCACGTGACCTGGCTCGCGGGCGCCGCGGAGGCGCTGGCCGCGGGGCGGGATGCCTGGAGCGGCACCCTGCTCGTGGTCGGCCAGCCCGCCGAGGAGACCGGCGAGGGCGCGGCAGGGATGGTGGCGGACGGCCTGTACGAGCGGCTCGCCCGGCCGGACGTGCTGCTCGGACAGCACGCGGCGCCCGGTCCGGTGGGCTTCTACGCCCACACCCCGGGGCTGATCATGTCCGCCTCGACGGACATCGACATCGTCGTGCACGGCCGGGGCGGGCACGGCTCACGGCCCGAGACGACCGTCGACCCGGTCGTCACCGCCGCCTACCTCGTCACCCGTCTGCAGACGGTCGTCTCCCGCGAGATAGCCGCCCGTGAGTCGGCCGTGCTGACCGTCGGGCGCATCGAGGCGGGCACCCGGCACAACATCATCCCCTCCGAGGCACGCATCGCCCTCAACCTGCGCACCCAGTCCGACGAGGTGCGCGAGCGGATGGTCGCGGCGATCCGACGCATCGCGGCCGGCGAGGCGCTCGCCGCCGGCTGCCCCCGCGAACCGGAGATCCGGGTGGGCGCCACCTTCCCGGTGACCGTCAACGACGCGGACACCGACCGCCGGGTGGCCGCCGTGCACGAGGAGGTGCTGGGGGCGGGGACGGTGCTGGACTTCGGCCCGGTGATGGGCAGCGAGGACTTCCCGCGGCTGGCCGAGGGCGGGATCCCGTACGACTACTGGTTCGTGACGACGACGTCGGCCGAGGTCTGGGACGCGGCCGAGGGCGCGGACCTGATGGAGAAGTTCCTCGCCGTCCCCAGCAACCACAGCCCCCGCTTCGCACCCGACCTCGCGACGATCGCACCGGGCGTGCGGACGCTGGTGTCGGGGGCGCTGGCGTATCTCGCCGGCTAGGCGGGACGTCCGGGCGCCGGCTCAGCCCTGGGTCTGCAACTGACGCAGCTGGCGCTGGACATGGTCGAGCGCCCCCTGTCGGCGGCCGGGCACCCGGGAGCGCAGGTCCGCCAGCCGGGCCCCGAGTTCGCGGGCCGCCTCCGGGTCCCGGATCTGCCCCCACTGGTGGTGCGCCCGGTCCACCGCCGTCTCGACCTGCGGCGCGTCGGCAGCCTGTCCCGCCGTCAGCCGCGCGGCGGCCACCCCCAGCCAGGTACGGCAGCTGCGCACCGGATCCCCGGCGAACATGGCCAGGTCCGCCCGGACCTCGGCCCAGTGCAGCGCGGGCTCGGAACCGGGACCGTACGCCCTCAGGGCCGCCTGCTCGTGCCGGGCGGCGAGCGCGTCGGCGTCGGGGTGCCGTCCGGAGCGGACGGCGGCGGAGATGACGGCGTGCGGGTCGTCGACGGCCGGCGCTTGTCGGGGCGGCGGCGTCGGCGCGGTCAGCACCAGTCCCGGTGCCTCGTCGGCGATCCGGCTCAGCGCCTGCTGGTGGAGCTGTTCCAGGGGCGGACGCCGGCCGCTTCTCAGCAGGGTCGCCACCGCCTTCATGTACGTCGGCACGGCCACCTCCCTGCGGGCGGGCGGCGGCGCGATCCGCCCGTGGACCACGGTCGTGCGGCCGGAGTCCAGAGCGTTCGCCCGCAGCCACTCCCAGGTCTCGGCGTCCGCGTGCAGATCGAGCAGCAGGGTCGTCGAACCGGCGGGGCGCAGCCGGAGTTCCTCCCGGATCCAGTGCCAGGGCAGGCCGGTGTAACGGACCGTGGAGGGGGTCGTCCGAGCCAGCGCCAGGTGCGGAAGCCGTTGGCGGCGGTCGAGTTGGAGCTGTCCGGCGACGAAGACGGTGAGCGGGCCGGGAGCCGCCGCGGCGGCCCGCAGCCGGGTCAGTACGGCCTGCGGCTCCAGGGGGTCGGCGAGTTCGACGACGTTGGCCGTGTCCGTGCCCGCCAGCACCGACGGCGGGACGGCGGCGAGGACGGGGAGGACGGAGGCCGCGTCCACCAAGCACCCCTTGCCCGCCGGGGCGGCGGCGAGCAGCAGCACGGTTCCTGGCATCGGTCCCTCCCCATCCCCCGTCGATCACGTACGGCAGCACCGTAACCGCTGCGGCTGCAAAGGTGGGTCTCAGGACTGCAAACGTGCCCTTCCGCCCCCGTCCGCCGCCCTGCCCCTTCCCTTTCCCACGTGCCAGGCCCCCCACTTGCCAGACCCCTTCCCCAGGTGTGCATTGGTAGGGAGGCGCGGAGAGAGAGGAGCGCTCTCATGGCTCATGCGGCATCCACGTCCGGCGGAATGATGGGGCGGGTCCGGGCGAACCGGGCCGCCCGCCCCACCCGTACACCCGACCTCTTCGACGAACGCGTCCACACCGCGGGGCGGTACGGCATCCCCGTGGTGCTCGGACTCCTCTACGGCTTCTGGGCGGCCGCCAACCGCCGTGGCGGCGGTGAGATCACCGGCTGGAACATCCTGTTCGGCTTCGTGACGGCCGCGGTGTTCATCGTGCTGTGCATCGCCGTCGCGACCTTCGCGCCGCTGCTCAGGCGGGAGCTGCACTCCCTGGTGAAGTCCGCCTTCGCGGGCGCCTCGATCGGCTTCCTCTACAGCCAGACCGGCGAGTCGGTCCTGCGCTCGGTCGCGCTGGGCGTGGTGGTGACGGCCGGCGTCTTCCTCGTCTTCTTCTACCGCTACTACACACGCGAGGACGCCGTCGGCAACCGCGTCCGCTGACCGGGTGCGACGGCACCGGTACACCCGTACGGAGTCGTACCGCTCGCAGGTCCGGCGCTCGGGCGGTTGCCTGGGAGCGTGCCCTCACGCCTCAGGAGCGCCCTGTCGGCCGCTCTGATCGCCCTCGCCTGTCTGCTCGCGCCCTGCGGCGCGCTGGCGGCCTGGGCGGCGTACGGGCTCGCCGACACCGGCGTGTACGTCACCACGATGGCGCCGCTGGCCGCCGACCCGAACGTCCGCAACGCCGTCGCGGACACCGTGGGCGCCGGGATCATGGATGAGGTCGGCGACCGGGCCGACGTGCGCCCGATGCGTTCGGCGGTGCGCCCGTTCGTACAGGACGCGGTGCGCTCCTTCACCCGCACCGAGGCCTTCCGCGCCGCCTGGGACGCCGCCAACCGGGTCCTGCACGACGCGGTGCTGCAGGCCCTGCGCGACGACCGCGAGGGCGACGTGACGGTCGACCTCGCGCCCGTCACCGCGCAGGTCAAGCAGCGGCTGGCCGACGACCACATGCCGCTGGCCAGCCGTATCCCGGTCGAGCACACGGCGGTCAACGTTCTCCCGGCCCAGGACCTGGACCGGCTCCGGAAAGGGTTCCACGTGCTGGAAGTCGCCGGTTTCTGGCTCCCCGTGGCGGCCGTCGTGTTCGCCCTCTCGGGCATCGCGGTCGCCGTCCGCCGCCGCCGGGCGCTCACCGCGACCGCCCTCGGCACCGCGCTCGGCGGTGCGCTGCTGGGCCTCGCGGTCGTCGTCGGCCGCAGTCTCACCCTGGCCGACCTGCCCGAGGAGGCCCGCCGTCCGGCCGCGGGCGCCGTGTACGACGCCCTCACCGAGACCTTGCGCGAGGCCGCCTGGCTGCTCGTCGCGATCGGGCTGGGGGTCGCTCTGACCACATGGCTCAGCGGCCATTGGGGCCGGCTCGTGCGACGGCGGCGAGTGTCGCCAGCGCCCGTTCCAGATCCGGCACAGCAGCCGACGCAAGTCCGAGCCTGACGGCGTCAGGCGTCCGGCCGGAATCCACGGCGAAGGCGGGTCCCGGGGTCACGGCGATCCCGTGCTTGGCCGCCGCGGCCGTGAAGGTGTCCGCCCGCCAGGGTGCGGGCAGTTCCCACCAGGCGTAGTAGGCCCGCGGATCGCACCGCACCCGGAAGCCGCCCAGCCATCGCCGAACCAGCAGCTGTCGGTGCCGCGCGTCCTCCCGCTTGGCAGCCACCAGCCGGGCCACCGTCCCGTCCTCGATCCACCGCACCGCCGCCTCCAGCGCGAACCGCCCCGCGCTCCACCCCCCGGACCGCACCACGTCCGCGACCTCCTCCGCCCGGCGCGGCGGTACGACGAGAAAGCCGACGGTGAGCCCGGGCGCGACCCGCTTGGAGAGCCCGTCGACGACATGGGTGAGCCCCGGGGCGTGGACGGCGAGCCGTTCCTCCGCACCGTCCGCCAGGAAGGACCAGATGCGGTCCTCGACGACCGGGATGTTCAAGTCCTTCGCGACCGCCGCCACTTGACGTCTGCGCGCGCCACTCATGGTCACCGAGGTCGGGTTGTGCAGGGTCGGCTGGACGTAGAGGGCGGCCAGGGGAGCACTGCGGTGGGCCGCGGCCACGGCGTCCGGGAGCAGTCCGTCCCCGTCCGTGGCGAGCGGCACCAGCGTGCCGCCGATACGCGCCGCGATCTCCTTGACCAGCGGATACGTCAGCTCCTCGACGCCGACCCGGCCGCCCGGCCGGACCAGGGAGGCGAGGGCGGCGGCGATGGCCTGCCGGGCGTTGCCGGTGAACAGGACGTGGCCGGGGAGGCCGAGCAGGGCGGACGTCGCCTCGCGGGCCGCCGCGGTGCCGGCGGCGGGGGCCGGGCGGAGGGCGTCGGTCAGGACGTCGGGGCGGGTCAGTGGCGCGAGGGCCGGGGCCAGGAGCTCCGCCTGGCCCGGCGCGGAAGGGTAGTTGAGCTCCAGGTTGACCGGTGCCGTGGTCGCCGGTTCGGTGAGCGCGCGTCCGCCCGGCCGCGGGGGAGCGGCCCGTACGAAGGTGCCGCGTCCGACCTCGCCGACGACCAGGCCCCGCCGGACGAGTTCGCCGTACGCCCGCTCCGCCGTCGACGCGGCCAGTCCGTGCCGGCGGGCGAACGTCCGCTGCGGGGGCAGCCGTTCGCCGGGCTGGAGGCGTCCGGCGGCGATGTCGGCGGCTATGCGGTCGGCGATGCGCCGGTAGTCGTGTCCCATGCGAGGCCCCCCTGACCTGTACGGATCGATTGCACCGAGGGCAAAGATCTTATTGCACCGAGGAGTTGGGCCGACCTAGGGTCGTGGTCATGGCGATCCCCCTGGTGCTGATCCACGGCCACCCCTTCGACCACACGATGTGGAACCCGCAGCTCGAGGCGTTCTCTCCCGGCCGCCGCGTCATCGCCCCCGACCTGCGCGGCTACGGCGGCGCCCCGGCCGGCCCCGAGGTGACCCGCTTCGAGGAGTTCGCCGAGGACATCGAGGCGCTGCTGGACCGGGAGCGAGTGGAGACCTGCGTGATCGCCGGGCTCTCCATGGGCGGCCAGATCGCGATGGACTGCTACCGGCGGTTCCCGGACCGCGTCCGGGGCCTGGTCCTCGCCGACACCTTCCCGGCGGCCGAGACCCCCGAGGGCGTCCGCACCCGCCACGCCATGGCGGACCGTCTGCTGCGGGAGGGCATGCGCGGGTACGCCGACGAGG
The DNA here is from genome assembly GCF_040612015.1 of Streptomyces sp. NPDC006476. Lineage (NCBI taxonomy): Bacteria > Bacillati > Actinomycetota > Actinomycetes > Kitasatosporales > Streptomycetaceae > Streptomyces > Streptomyces sp. NPDC006476. The sequence goes on from NZ_JBEXPK010000038.1 coordinate 80,797, forward strand.
TCCTGGAGAAGATGGTCGCCCCCTACGCCGACGCCCGGGTCAAGGCGCATGTCCACCGCATGATGACGGGCACGTCCCCGGCCTCCGCCGCGGCGGCCCTGCGCGCCCGCGCCGCCCGCCCCGACTACCGCGACCTGCTGACGAGGGTGGGCGTCCCGGCCCTGGTCGTCGTGGGCGAGGACGACGAGTACACGCCGGTCCGGGAGGCGGACGCGATGCACGCGGCCCTCCCGGACTCGACCCTGTGCGTGATCGAGGGCACGGCCCACATGCCGAACCTGGAGCGGCCCAAGGAGTTCGACGAGGCGCTGAGGCGGTTCCTGGCGCGGATCGACGACCGCCCGTAATCTCGGGATGCGTGACCTACTCAGCCCGGCGGCTCGGCGCCTGGTGCGCCGGGCTGCTGCTGGCCGCCGTCAGCGTGGTCGTGGGCTGCAGAGCCGCCGGCACCGACGGCGTCACGCCGATCCCGCAGGTCCTCGCGTTCCTTCCCTGGCTGCTGGTGCCCACCGCACTGGCCGTGTTCCTCGCCCTCCTCGCGCGGTGGCGGCTCGGCCTGGTGTGGTGTCTGGCCGTCCTCGCCCTGCTGGCGTGGTTCATCCGTCCGTACGGGCCGTCCGGCGAACCGCACGGCACCCCGCTCGCCGACGTCGAGGTGCTCACCTCCAACGTCGAGTTCGGGCGCGGCACCGGCTCCCTCGTCCCCGTCATCCGCGCCAGGAGACCGGACATCGTGTTCGTGGAGGAGTGCGAGTACACCTGCCAGGCGACCCTGCGCCGGGAGTTCGGCACCGACTACCCCTACCGGCAGTCCGTCGAGGCGGACGGCTCCGGGGGCTCGGTCATCCTCAGCCGCTTCCGGCTGCGGGGCACGGCCCCCGTCACCGGCACCATGGGCATGCCCGGCGCCGTCGCCGACGTGCGCGGACACGCCGTACGGCTCCAGCTCGCGCACCCCATGCCCCCGCTGCCCGGCCAGGTCGGCCTGTGGAGCCGCGAACTCGGGCGGCTGCGGGACTCGGCCGCCGCGACCCGCGCACCGCTGATCCTGGCCGGCGACTTCAACGCCTCCCAGGACCATGAGGCCTTCCGCCGCATCCTCGACACCGGTCTGCGCGACGCCGCCCGGCTCGCCGGCCACGACCGCACCCCCAGCTGGCCGGCCCGCACCGCCCCGGTGATCGGCGCCCAGATCGACCATGTGCTCGTCTCCAAGGAGTTCTCGGCGAGCGACGCCCGGTTCCTGCACGTGTCCGACACCGACCACCGCGCGCTGCTGGTGCGTCTCACACTTCACCAGCGGGGATGACGGTCCGGCGTACCGGGAATGGCTGGAACTGGAGGGTGCGAGGGCCGCACGGCACCCGCGCACCCCGGTCCCGACGCTCCCGTAGCCGATTCTCAGCCACCCGAGACGCCCGGAACACCGCCAAGCACCTCAGACGCCCCGGACGCCTCAGACGCCGATGTCGCGGCCGTCCCTGCGCCACACGGCGACCACGGCGGGCCGGGTGATCCGCCCGGGCCCGTCCGGCCAGGTGCTCGCCGGCTTCTCCACGGACGCCCCGTCGAGTTCTCCCGGATGCTGTACGGCGACGAGCACGCGCCGCTCCTGGATCACGGGACCGCAGGTCTCCGCTCCCGTCGGCACGGCGACGTTGTCCGGGCAGGAGATCGGACTGACGCGTCCTTCGGGAACCCGGCGAAGTAGGTGGCGGGGTCATCGGGATCCCCGGCGACGAGGCACCGGCGATGACGTCGCCGACGTACTCGTTGTCGCTGGTGTTGAGGACGTCATGGAAACAGGCGTCACCACACCGGAAACGGCAGGTGAGGGCGGACCGCCCACCCGGATGCGTCGTGATGAGCGGCAGCAGCTTGCGCACTTTACTGTCCCCTTACTACTCCTTGGTGTGAACGTGACGATAGGAGGACGTAGGCGCGGGGGCATCGCCGAGAGATGAACGATGAGTGAACGCCCTTGAGTCCAGGCGCTATTGACACAGGACGATTTCCCTCTTCCGCCCCTGCCCAAGATCGCCATCTGGGGCCGCTAACCTTACGTGTCCGTCCTGGCCAGCGATTGACGGGCTTCAACTCACGCGAAGGGTTGCGCACATGGGCATTCTCACTCTCCTGCGGAATGCGTTCGGCAGGTCACGCAAGGGGCGTGCCTCCGAAACAGAGGGTGCCGACGGAACGCCTTCGCAGACACCGGCACCCACGGTCCCGTCCCCCTCCCCGGCCCCGGAACCGACCCCTTCCGCCCACGTCCCGGAGCCCCGCACGGAGACCCCGGAACCGCCGAAGGACGACGAACACGAACTGGTCTCGGCGGCCTTCGACAACGTCACCGTCCCGGCGCCGGCCCAGCCGACAGAGCCGGGGGGCACGGAGCCGACGGAGCCTGCAGAGCGGGCGGCCGAGGAACCGGCGGACACTGCGGCGCCGGCGGTCCAGGAGCCGGTGGCGGAGGAGCAGACGGCAGAGGCACCGGTGGCAGAGGCGCCGGTGGCGGAGGAGCCGACGGAGGCTGCGGAAGTGGCGCCTGCGGAGGAGCCGACGGAGGCGAAGGCTGCGGTCGAGGAGCCCGCGGTTGAGGAGCCGGCCGCTGAGTCGGCTGAGGTTGCCGAGGTTGCTGAGCCGACGGTGACCGCTGAGGCGGAATCCACGCCTGAGCCGGCCCCGACCGAGGTGGAAGCGCCCAAGGCAGAGGCAGCCGAGCCCGAGGCGACCGAGCCCGTAGCCGAAGAGACACCGGAACCGCCGCTGACCGAGCCGGCGGCCGAGGAACCGGTCGCGGAAGAGCCCACGGCAGCGGAGCCCGAAACCGCCGAGCCGAAGGCCGAGGCCGCAGAGGTTCCCGATGAGGCCGCTGACGAGGTGACCGCCGAACCCGAGCCCCAGCCGACCCTTGCCGCGGCAGCGGACGAACCCGCGGTCGCCGACGGCGAGGACGCCCCACAGGGGCCACTTGCACCCGACGACGAGACTGTCACGGGTGGTGCGGGTGGGAACGAAACGGCCGAAGGCGAAGCCGAGGCCGTGGTCGCCGGCGACGCCGCGTCAACCGCCCTCACCAAGGCCAACCTCACCGGCACCCGAGCCGGCGTCTACCTCGTCCTGGACCGCTCCGCGAGCATGCGCCCGTACTACAAGGACGGATCGGCCCAGGCCCTGGCCGACCAGACCCTCGCCCTCGCAACGCACCTCACCCCCGACGCCCCCACCGTCCACGTCGTCTTCTTCTCCACGGAAGTGGACGGCACGACCGACCTCACCCCCGCCTCCCCCGAGAACGCCATCGACGAGGCCCACGCCAACCTCGGCCGCATGGGCCGCACCAGCTACCACGCCGCCGTAGAGGCCGTACTCGCCCACTACGACAAGAACGCCACCCCCGGCACCCCCGCCCTGGTGGTCTTCCAGACCGACGGCGCCCCCGACGCGAAGACCCCCGCCACCCAGTCCCTCACCGACGCCGCGAAGACCCACCCCTCGGTGTTCTTCTCCTTCGTCGCGTTCGGCGACCACGACAACAAGGCCTTCGACTACCTCCGCAAACTGAAGACCGACAACACGGCCTTCTTCCACGCGGGCCCGACCCCCCTGGAGCTCACCGACGCGGAGCTCTACGACGGCATCCTGATCGACTGGCGCCCGTAAACACAGCAGCGCACCCACGCCGCCCGCTTCTCAGCCCGCAAAACGGGAAGCGGGCGGCATACACATGTCGGCTACGATTTCAAGGTTCGCCAAACCAGCAACGAAACCGACCTGGGAGCAGCCCCCGATGGCTCGACACCTCATCACCAGCGCCCTTCCGTACATCAACGGAATCAAGCACCTGGGCAACATGGTGGGGTCCATGCTCCCGGCGGACGTGTACTCCCGGTACCTCCGCCAGCGCGGCCACGACGTCCTCTACATCTGCGCGACCGACGAGCACGGCACCCCGGCCGAGCTGGCGGCGAAGGAGCAGGGCCTCCCCGTGGCCGAGTTCTGCGCCCAGGCGCACGACGCCCAGAAGGCGGTCTACGACGGCTTCGCGCTGGCCTTCGACTACTTCGGCCGGAGTTCCTCCCAGCAGAACGTCGAGATCACCCAGCACTTCGCCCGCCGCCTCAACGAGAACGGCTTCATCGAGGAGCGGGCGATCCGCCAGGTCTACAGCCCCGCCGACGGCCGCTTCCTCCCGGACCGCTACGTCGAGGGCACCTGCCCCCACTGCGGCTACGACAAGGCCCGCGGCGACCAGTGCGAGAACTGCACTCGCGTCCTGGACCCGACCGACCTGATCAACCCGCGCTCCGCGATCTCCGGCTCCACCGACCTCGAGGTCCGCGAGACCAAGCACCTCTTCCTGCTCCAGTCCAAGCTGCAGCACGAGGTCGAGGAGTGGGTCTCCCGGCACGAGGACGACTGGCCGCAGCTGGCCTCCTCCATCGCCCGCAAGTGGCTGAACGAGGGCCTGCACGACCGCGCCATCACCCGTGACCTGGACTGGGGCGTCCCCGTCCCGGCCGACACCTGGCCGGAGCTGGCGGCGGAGGGCAAGGTCTTCTACGTGTGGTTCGACGCCCCGATCGAGTACATCGGCGCGACCAAGGAGTGGGCGGACCTCGACCCGGAGAACCGGGACTGGAAGTCCTGGTGGTACGAGGCGGACGACACCGTCCGCTACACGGAGTTCATGGCCAAGGACAACGTCCCCTTCCACACGGTGATGTTCCCGGCCACCGAGCTCGGCGTCCGCGAGCCGTGGAAGAAGGTCGACTACGTCAAGGCCTTCAACTGGCTGACGTACTACGGCGGCAAGTTCTCCACCTCCCAGAAGCGCGGTGTCTTCACCGACCAGGCCCTGGAGATCCTCCCCGCCGACTACTGGCGCTACTTCCTCATCGCGAACGCCCCCGAGTCCGACGACTCCTCCTTCACCTGGGAGCACTTCACGGCCACGGTGAACAAGGACCTGGCCGACACCCTCGGCAACTTCGTCAACCGCGTCCTGTCCTTCTCTCGCAAGCGCTTCGGCGACGAGGTACCCGCGGGCGGCGAGCCCGGTGAGGCGGAGCGGAAGCTGGGTGAGGAGATCGCCCGGCTGCTCGCCGAGTACGAGGCCCAGATGGAGTCCCTCCAGTTCCGCAAGGCCGCGGCGGCGCTGCGCGCCCTGTGGTCGGCCGGAAACTCCTACCTGGAGGAGAAGGCCCCCTGGCTGGAGATCAAGACCGACAAGGAGGGCGCCGCCCTCACCCTGCGCACGGCGATGAACCTCATCCACCTCTACGCGGTGGTCTCGGAGCCGTTCATCCCGGCGACGTCGGCGGCCATGCGCCAGGCCTTCACCCTGACCGACGACACCGCCTCCTGGGTCACCGCGGACGAGGCGAAGTCCCTCACCTCGGTCCCCGCCGGCACCCCGTTCACGGTCCCCCCGGTCCTCTTCGCCAAGCTCACGGACGAGGACCTGGAGAACTACAAGGAGCGCTTCGGCGGCGAGGCCGCGTAGCCTCACCGCACAGGAAAGGGCCCGGTGAGCACACGGCTTCCGGGCCCTTGGCCGTCGTCAGGCCGGCACCGTCAGGACAGCACGCCCGCCCCCGTCGTCGACGTCAGTTCCGTCAGCAGGTTCTTCGCCGAGGACTCCAGGCCCGCCGTCAGGGTCGGCGTCCAGTTGACCGTCGTCTTGATCTTCTTCGAGTTCGCGGCGTTGTATGCGGCGACCAGGTCGGTCGTCGTGCCGTTGACGACGTTGCCGCTGCCCTTGACGGAGCCGGTGCCGTCGCCGCTGAGGAGCTTGGAGATCTTCTGGCCCGCGGGGATCCGCCAGTAGTTGTTCTGGGCCACGACCTGGGCCTTCGCCCGGGAGTTGATGCTGTACTGCAGGGCGTATCCGTTCAGCGTGGCCGTCTCGTAGACGTTGTTGTAGATGTGGATCTGGCCGAGGCGGGAGAGCGGCGCGCGCTGGACGATGCCCTTCCAGACGTTGTGGTGGATGCTCACCCGCAGCTTGCCGGTGCTGTCGCTGTCGCTCGCGCCGATCAGCATGGTCTTGTCGTGGTTGGTGAACTGGTTGCGCTCGACGGTCACCAGGTCGGAGCCCTTGGTGATGTCCAGGGCCCCGTCGTGGACCTGGTACTCACGGCCGTAGTACTTGGGGTTGGCGCTGTCGAAGTGCCCCGCGTCCGTGAAGGTGTTGTGGTCCGCCCAGACATGGGTGGCGCCGCGCAGGGTGACCGAGTCGTACTGCGAGTTCCAGTTGCCGCTGGAGCCGTCCGTCGGGTCCCACTGCGGGAAGCAGTCCTCGGTGTGGGAGAAGGTCAGGTTGCGGACGATGACGTTGTCGACCTTCTGGATCTGCAGCATCCCGCCAGTGATGCCGGCCTTGGTGCCGGGCACGCCGACGATCGTGGTGTTGGCGGGCACCTTGAAGACGATGGTCGCGGCCTGCTTCTTCTGCGCGGCGGCCCGCGCCTTCTCCTGCGTGCCGGAGGGCAGCTTGGAGCGGCCGTAGGTGGCGGGGTCGTACGCCTTCAGGTACGACGCCAGTGAATATCCGGTGCCGGCCGCGTAGTTCGCGCAGGTCAGCTTCCTCCCGGATGCGTCGGTGTTCGCGTCGATCGTGCCCTTGACCTTGATGATCCGCGGGGCGGTGTCCGACACCGAGCCGAGCGCCTTCACCAGTTGGGCGCGGGTGGAGACGGTGAAGGTGTGCGCGGAGTCTGCCTTCGCGCCGCCGGTCGTGCCGGAACCGGAGGACGCCCAGCCGTCCTTGGCGGCGAGCGTCCGGTGGTACAGGTCGACGGTGGTCGTCCCGGCGTTCGCGTTCATCACGAGCACACCGGCACCGACACCGGCGGCCACGACGGCGGCGGAGACGACGAGGGTGCGCCGCCTGCGGAGGGACCGGCGGTGGGACACAGAGGCCACGAGGAATTCCTTACGAGCGGTCGAGAGACATGTGCGGTTCGTGGAGCACCCGTGAAAAGCGCTTCTCTTCTCAAGTGGCCGCCGAGAGCAAGGAAGTTGCCGTCCGGATCGCCTTCCTTTCCCCACCGGATCCCCACCCGCTTCCCATGCATGGCCCATGCACTGGTAAAGTCCGCTCACTTGTGCGAGGGCGGGGGCCCTCGCGGGGAGGGAACCTCACGTGGGCAGACACGCCCTGGGACGGGGCGGTCGGCACGCCCTGGTCTCCACGCTCGCGGTCGTCCTGGCGGCCGGCTCGATCACCCTGTTCTCCGGCACGCGTGACGGGGGCACCGCACAGGCCGCCACCACCGCCGCGGCCGGCACCGCCGAGCTCGTCCTGGACGACCCGCGCACCGATTCCCCCCGCACCGAGCAGTTGCTCGCGGCGGGCCGGACGGGCTTCCTGCACCGGCAGTCGGGCGTCGCCGGTCTGCTGTGGACGGACTACGACGGGGGTCGCACGGTCACCGTCGAGGGACCGTCCGGCGTCTACAAGCCGACCACGACCAGCTGCAACGACATCGAGACGCGCTGCGCCTCGGGCGTCTTCGGACAGGCCGCCGACACCGTGGCGCTGCCCCACCGCACCTACGGCGACCCGGTGTCGCTGTGGAGCCCGGGCGGCGGCGCCCTGCGGACGGTGGATCTGAGACAGTCGGCGGACCGGGTAGGGACGTACGGCGAGACGAGCGTCACCGTCGAGTACGACGGCGTCGTCGACGGGCAGGAACTGGACGGCTACGTCCTGCACCTCGTCGACCTGGTCGACGGCGAGCAGCGCGACCGCGTGGTCACCGGCTATCCGGTCGACGGCACCTGGGAGTGGAACAACGGGCGCACCGGCGACGACAAGGGCGCCCTGTTCGCCTACCCCGACCGCGACGCGAACGGCCAGTTCACGACGTACAGCGTCGGCTATGTCGACTTCGCCGCCGCCCGCTTCACCCCCGTCTTCACCGGCCTGGCCGAGGACGAGGCGCCGGAGGTCGTGCTCACCGCCGACCGGGTGGGCTGGTACACGCAGTCCGCGGGCCTCCACCTCAAGCCGCGCGCCGATCTCACGGCGGCGGAGACGGTCCCGCTGGCCGGCGAGGAGAGCGACGTCTCCCCGAAGCCGGTCCCGGTGCTCGTCGGGGACTGGGCGGTGCTGACGGGCGCCCCCGGCGTACAGGCCGTGAACCTGTCGGACGGCAGAAAGAAGACCCTGCTCACCGCCTCCTACGGCACCCCGCTGGCCGCACCCGACGGTGGCGCCCTCGTCACCGGCGGCACCACCGCGGCCGACTGGTGGGTGCAGCGGGTCTCCCTCGGCGCCGACGGCACCCCGCAGCTGACGAAACTGGTCAAGATCCCGCCGTACGAGAACCCCAAGACGGGTCTGGCGCTCAGCCGCGGCAGCCTGCGCGTCGCCGAGGACAATCCGCGCAGCACCTCCGACACGACGTCCGAGCGCACGCTCACGACGAACGGCGGAACCGGGCTGACGGCGTCGGACGCCAGGGACGGCGACTCGATCGCGCCCGTCTGCCCCTACCCGGGCGTCTCCTGCTCGGTGCTGTGGGGCAACACCGGCGACGGACCCCAGGACGTCTTCCAGAACACGTACTACAACGACAACGGCCCGGAGAACACCGACCAGTTGGTCGCCATCGGCGACGGCACCTCCGACGACAAGCTGAGCTTCGGCACCGCGGGCGGCGGGATCGTCGACGTGTCCGACGGGTACGCGATCTACAACTCGGGCGGTGCCACGCCGACCCAGTACGTCGGCGAGTTCGGCTACGGCGAGCAGCTCAAGCGCTCCGTCCGCGCCGCCGCGCTGAACGGCTCCACCCTCTGGAGCGCCGCCACCACCGGACGACTCACCTCCTACAGCCTCTCCGAGAAGAAGACCCTCGCCACGGTCACCATCCCCTCGCTGACCTGCGCGCCGAGCGAGCTGCAGGCGGCGGGCCGCTGGGTGTACTGGGCCTGCGGCACGGCGTCGGCGGGCGTGTACGACACCAGGGCCGCGAAGTCCGTCGCGGTGACGCCCGGTGACGTCCTGCTCGGCGACGGCTTCACCGTCCGCCACGACCACGAGGCAGACCGGCTGGTGCTCACCGACGCGACGACCGGCGCCACCCGGGTGATCGCCTCCGAGCTGCCCGACACGGGCCTCGCCGCGGACCGCCGCTTCCGCTGGACGGTCGACGAGTACACGGGCCTGGTCGCCTGGGTCGACCGGTTCGAGCAGACGCACGTCGCCACCACCGGCGTCACCCCGTCCGCGCCGATCGCCTTCCGCACGGAGACCGGCAGCTATGTGCAGCCGGGCGGCTCCACCGCCTGGACCGGCGCGTGGCTGCTGTCCCGTCCGGTCGCCTCCTGGTCGCTGACCTTCACGTCCGTGCAGAGCGGTCCGAAGGGCCGGGCCACCCGCACGATCACCGGCGGGGCGGTCACGGCGCAGCTGTCGGCGGGCTGGGACGGCAAGACCGCGAGCGGTGACCGCTTCCCCAACGGCGACTTCACCTGGACCCTCAGGGCCACCGGCCTCGGCACCGCCACCCCGGTCACGGTGGCCTCCGGCGCGGGCTTCCTGCAGCGGGGCAACCCCGTGCGCCACGACTTCGCCAGCGTCGACGGCCCCGACGGCCGCGGTGACCTGCTGACCCTCAGCTCCTCGGGCGGGCTGACGTACCAGCACGGCACCGGCACGGGGAAGTTCGGGCAGAAGACCACCGGCACCGGCTGGCCTACCAGCGCGCGGTTCGTGCCGTTCGGCGACCTCAGCGGCGACCGCTGCAACGACGTCCTGGTCCGGCTGAGCAGCGGCGCCCTGCGGCTGTACAAACCGGGCTGCAACGCGGCCCTCAAGCCGTCGACGTCGTACACGACCCTCGGCAGCAGCGGCTGGAACCAGTACGACGTCCTGACCTCGCCCGGCGACGTCAGCGGCGACGGCCGCACGGACCTGGTCGCCCGCAACTCCGCCACCGGCGCCGTGTACCTGTACAAGGCGACCAGCACCGGCAAGCTGTCCGCCCGGGTGAAGCTGTACGACGGCTGGAAGGGCTACAAGAAGATCGTGGGCGTCGGTGACATCACCGGCGACGGCATCGGCGACCTGCTCGCCCAGGACGGGGCGAACACCCTGTACCGCTTCAACGGCAAGGGCGACGGCACCTTCGCGGCGCGGACCAAGCTCTTCACCGACTGGGGCGGTTCCTACAACGCGATCGTCGGCGTCGGCGACATCACCGACGACGGCCGGGCCGACCTCGTCTCCCGTGACTCCGGCGGCAATGTGTACCGCAACAGCGGTGACGGCAAGGGGTCGTTCGGGGCGCGGGTGAAGATCGCGAGCGGCTGGGGGTCGTACAAGACCCTTTCCTGACTTGTTTCAGGGGTGGGCGGAAATCGCCGTCGGTTTCGAGCCGTTGTTGGTCAGGGCCCCGGGAAAGGCTTGCCTTACCCGGGGCTCCGGCGTGGTGGGGGCGGGGTGCGTGGACAGGCCGAGGGCCTCGCGGGCCGCGTCGACGTGACGCAGTCCCTCCTGGGCGGTGCGCGTCACGCGGCCGTACTCCGCCGCCGTGCGGGCCTCGGCGAGCAGGGCGCGGGCGGTGCGGTGGCACTCGGCGGCCTCGGTGAGCGCCCGGCCCGCCGTCTCGCCGGCGCTCGCCCAGGTGGCGGCGCCGGGCGGGATCAGACCGGCGCCCAGCCGGATCAGCCAGCGGTTGGCCTCGGCCTCCGCGTCCAGCCCGGACGTGCCGCGGCCGGCCTGCAACCGCAGTAGTGCGACGACCGCGCCGGCGGAACCGGCGACCAACAGCGCCGCGAGC
>NZ_JBEXPK010000039.1:0-89944 GCF_040612015.1 Streptomyces sp. NPDC006476
TCCACACCGAACGGGAAGGCCCTCACCCGTTCAAGATCCCTCAGCTGAGACCTGGCTCACCCGTCCACAACCTCCCGAGACAGAACAGCTAGCCGAGGCGGGGTATCTCGATCGCGGGGCAGCGGTCCATGACCATGTCCAGTCCGGCGTCGCGAGTGCGCTCGTACGCGGCCTCGTCGATGACGTCGAGCTGGAACCAGACGGCCTTGGCACCCTTGGCGACGGCCTCGTCCGCGACCGCTCCGGCGAGGTCGCTGTTGACGAAGACGTCGACGACGTCCACGTCGAAGGGAATCTCGGCGAGGGAGGCGTAGCCCTGTTCGCCATGGACCGTCTCCGCCTTGGGGTGGACCGGGACGACCCGCTTGCCGAAGCGCTGCAACACCTGGGCGACGCCGTACGCCGCGCGCCGCTGGTTCGACGAGAGGCCCACCACCGCCCAGGTGTCGCCGAGTTCGGTGAGGATCCTGCGAACCGTTGCCTCGTCGCCGTACACCCGGGCCTCCCTGAGCGTCGTGAAGTGCTGTCGGAGGCGACAACCGAAGCCCTCGCGTCGGCATTCCTGAACGCGGCACGCCCTTCCACGGCGGCGGCGAGGAGCCGTTGAATCCCCCGCGCGTGTCCGGAATCCGCGCCGGATGCCTGCGTACGCGCGTGTGCCCGCCTACGCTCACCCCGTGCTGCGCATCACCGACGCCCGAACCCGCCAGTCCGTCGAGGCCGCCCCCGCCCGCAGGGGGCTGACCCGGATCGAGGCCCATGTACCGAGCTTCGACACCGGCGCCCTGCGTGTGCTGCTCGTCGCCGATCTGCTCGTCCGCGCGCTGGAGCTGGGCGGTACCCCGGCGTGGGGGGTGCTGACCGGCGAGCGGGAGCAGTCGGAGCTGCGGGCCGGGTCCGCCGCGCTCGGTGTGCGTCCGTTCGAGGACCGCCGGGACGTTGGTTCCGGGCTCGGAGAGGGGCAGGTCGTCCATGTCGTCGCCGAGGGCGGCGCCTCCCCCGAGGGGCTCAGGGTCGTCGTCGCCCCGGTCGAGCCGGAGGAGCCCGGCGTGACCGAGGGTGCCGATCCGACGGCCCTGCGCCTCGCCCTGATCTCCCGGCGCCACGGCGAGCCCGTGCGGCTCGACCGCGCAGCCCTCGCGGACGCCCACGCCACCCTCGTACGCTGGCGGCACGCGGTCGCCGCCTGGGCGCGGCAGCCGTCACGGCCCGTCCCCGACGAGGCGCGCACCCGCCTCCGTACCGCCTGGGAGGACGATCTGGACATCCCCGCCGTGCTCCAGGCACTGACCTGGGTGGAGACCTCCGCCGACCTGCCGGAGGGCGCCCGCTTCGAGACGTACGCCTACGCCGACCGGCTCCTCGGCCTCGAACTCACCCGCGACCTGGGGTCCCCGTCGTGATCGCGCGCGCCGGAGCCGGTCCGCTGCGCCGCCTGGTGGTGCTGCGGCACGCCAAGTCGGCCTGGCCGGACGGCGTCCCCGACCACGAGCGCCCGCTCGCGCCGCGCGGCAGACGTGACGCGCCCGCGGCCGGCCGCGCACTGGTCGAGGCGGACTGCCTGCCCGACCTCGCCCTGTGCTCCACCGCCGTACGCGCCCGCCAGACCTGGGAGCTGGCCTCGGCCCAGTGGGGCACACCGCCGCCCGTACGGCGTGACCCGCGGCTGTACGCCGCCGATGTCACCGACCTGCTGGGGGTCGTGCACGAGGTGTCGCCCGAGGTGGAGACGCTGCTGCTGATCGGGCACAACCCCGGCCTGGAGGACCTGGTCCTGGAACTCGCCGGGGACAGCCTGGACGACGCGCTGGACGAGGTACGGACGAAGTTCCCCACCTCGGCGATCGCCGTACTGGCCTGGCACGGCACCAGCTGGCAGGCCCTCGCCCCCGGCACCGCGCTGCTGACCGGGGTGATCGTGGCACGCAAGAAGGACCGCTGACCACCGGCGATGACATCGGGGGCAGGGGGGGCCTGCGCGTCGGCGCCGAGGTGGCGTCACTCATCTACCGGAACGGGTGGGGTGGAACCGTGGTCGATGTCGTGCGTGTCATGGAGGCGCTGGCCGAGCAGGGCGTCACGGTGCTGTTCAAGGCGGATGCGGAGCGCATGCGTGACGGAGTGCGGCCGTGGACCTTCGTCGCGAGCGGTGCTCCTTTCCACGAGAACCTGCTCGTGCGTACCGATGCCGCCTCGGTGGAAGCGTGTCTGGAGATCTGCCTGCCGCAGCTGCGCGAGCGCGGACTGGTCGTCCCTGGGTGACGGCCCGGTTGACTAGGCTGACCGGATGCAGGACGAGTACCGCACTGTCGCGCGCGTGGGTGTGCATGAGATCGAGGTCAACCGGTCGCGCTTTCTGTGCGCGCTCGCTCCGGCGGGCAGCGAAAAGGAGGCGCAGGACTTCGTCGCCGCCGTCCGCAAGGAGCACGCGGACGCCACCCACAACTGCTGGGCCTACGTCATCGGTGCCGACGCCTCCGTCCAGAAGGCGAGCGACGACGGCGAACCGGGCGGCACCGCCGGCGTCCCCATGCTGCAGATGCTGCTGCGCCGCGAGATGCGGTACGTCGTCGCCGTCGTCACCCGCTACTACGGCGGCGTCAAACTCGGTGCCGGCGGACTCATCAGGGCGTACGGCGGCGCGGTCGGCGAGGCCCTGGACACCCTCGGCACCCTCACCCGCCGCCGCTTCCGCCTCGCCACGGTGACCGTCGACCACCAGCGCGCCGGCAAGGTCCAGAACGACCTGCGGTCCACGGGACGCGACGTGCGGGACGTGCGCTACGGCGAGGCGGTCACCATCGAGATCGGCCTCCCGGACGCCGACGTGGACGCCTTCCGCGCATGGCTGGCCGACGCCACGGCCGGGACGGCGGGCTTTGAACTCGGCGGAGAGGCCTACGGAGACGCCTGACGTACCGGATGAAACGGTCGTAACGGACGGGCGCAGTACGGCTCATGACGGGCTGATACGGGAGTAACCACCCGTGATGTCGGACCCGGCCGTTAGTCTCGGGGATCATGAGACTGCTGCACACTTCCGACTGGCATCTCGGCCGGGCGTTCCACCGGGTGAACATGCTCGGTGCCCAGGCCGAGTTCATCGGCCACCTCGTCACGGCCGTGCGCGAGCACGCCGTGGACGCCGTGGTCGTGTCGGGAGACGTGTACGACCGCGCGGTGCCGCCGCTCGCCGCGGTCGAGCTGTTCGACCACGCCCTGCACCGCCTCGCCGACCTCGGCGTGCCGACCGTGATGATCTCCGGCAACCACGACTCGGCCCGCCGCCTCGGCGTCGGCGCCGGACTCATCGGACGCGCCGGTATCCATCTGCGCACCGAGCCCGCGGCCGGCGGAACGCCGGTGGTCCTGGCGGACGAGCACGGGGACGTGGCCTTCTACGGACTGCCCTACCTCGAACCCGCCCTGGTGAAGGAGGAGTTCGGCGTCGAAAAGGCGGGGCACGAGGCGGTGCTCGCCGCCGCCATGGAGCGCGTCCGTGCCGACCTCGCCACCCGCGCGCCCGGCACGCGCTCCGTCGTCCTCGCCCACGCCTTCGTCACCGGCGGGGAGGCCAGCGACAGCGAGCGCGACATCACCGTCGGCGGGGTCGCCGCCGTACCCGCCGGTGTCTTCGACGGCGTCGACTACGCGGCACTCGGCCATCTGCATGGCTGCCAGACCATCACCGAGCGCGTCCGCTATTCCGGCTCCCCGCTGGCGTACTCCTTCTCCGAGGCCGACCACCGCAAGACGATGTGGCTCGTCGACCTCGACGCCCAGGGCGCCGTCACCGCCGAGCGCATCGACTGCCCGGTGCCGCGCCCGCTGGCCCGCATGCGCGGCCGGCTGGAGGATCTGCTCGCCGACCCGGACCTCACCCGGCACGAGGACGCCTGGGTCGAGGCCACCCTGACCGACGCGGTCCGCCCCGCCGACCCCATGGCCCGGCTCACCGAGAGCTTCCCGCACACCCTGAGCCTCGTCTTCGAACCCGAGCGGGCGCCGGACGACCCCGACGTCTCCTACGCCCGGCGCCTCGCCGGCCGCAGCGACCAGGAGATCGCCGAGGACTTCGTCGCCCATGTGCGCGGCGCCGGACCCGACGAGCGCGAACAGGCAGTGCTGCGCGACGCCTTCGACGCGGTGCGCGCCGGCGAGGCCGTGCGGGAGGTGGCCCGGTGAGGCTGCACCGGCTGGACATCACGGCCTTCGGACCCTTCGGGGCAGCCCAGTCCGTCGACTTCGACGAACTCTCGGCCGCCGGCCTGTTCCTGCTGCACGGCCCGACCGGGGCCGGCAAGACGTCGGTTCTGGACGCCGTTTGCTACGCCCTCTACGGGACGGTCCCGGGAGCCCGCCAGAGCGGCCAGGGCCTGACCCTGCGCAGTGATCACGCGGCGACGGCCACCCGCACCGAGGTCACCCTCGAACTGACCGTCGCCGGACGCCGGTTGGAGGTCACCCGGCAGCCTCCCTGGGAGCGGCCCAAGAAGCGCGGCTCCGGCACCACGCTGGAGAAGGCGCAGACCTGGCTGCGCGAGTACGACACCACGACGGCCGCCTGGAAGGACCTCAGCCGTTCCCACCAGGAGATCGGTGAGGAGATCACCCAGCTGCTCGGTATGAGCCGCGAGCAGTTCTGCCAGGTCGTGCTGTTGCCCCAGGGCGACTTCGCCCGCTTCCTGCGCGCCGACGCCGAGGCGCGCGGCAAGCTCCTCGGCCGCCTCTTCGACACCCACCGCTTCGCCGAGGTGGAGAAGCGCCTCGCCGAGAGACGGCGTGCCGCGGAGGCCCGGGTGCGCGAGGGCGACGCCGAACTGCTGGCCGACGCGCACCGCATGCAGCAGGCCGCGGGCGGTGCGATGGAACTGCCCGAACTCACGCCGGGGGAGCCGGGGTTGGCGGAAGCCGTCATCGCGGCCGCCGCCGTCGCCCGCAGCACCGCCCGCGAACAGCTCACGATCGCCCACCTCCGCCTCACCTCCGCGGAGTCCGCCCACGCGGCGGCCGAGCGGGTGCTGGACGACGCACGCGAACTGGACCGGCTCCAGCGGCGGTTCACCGAGGCACGCGAGCGTGCCGCGCGGCTGGAGGAGCGCGCCGACGCCCACCGGGAGGCCCAGGCGCGCATGGAACGCTCCCGCAAGGCCGAAGCGGTGGCACCGGCGCTGGACCTCCGGGAGGCCACGGACGCCGAGCACCGCAGGGCGGCGGAGGCGGAGGTACGCGCGCGTGCGCTGCTGCGGAACATCCTGGAGCCGGCGGAAGGACTCACCGACGCCGGTGCCGTCTCTCTCGCCGCCGCCGCTCGCCGTGCCGCCGAGGAGCTGGGTGGCCTGGAGTCCGCGCGACGGGCCGAACAGCGGCTGGCCGAGCTGCTGAAGGAGCGGGAGGGGCTGGAGCGGCAGGAGAGGGCCGACGAGGACGTCCTGCAGGAGGCCGAGGCGTGGCTCGCCGGGTGGGACCAGACACGCACGGCACTCCAGGGCGTTGTCGAGTCCGCGCAGGAAGCCGCCGCCCGGGCCGAACAGCTCGCGGTGCAGCGGGACCCCGCCCGCAGGCGCCTCGCCGCCGCCCGGCAGCGCGACCAGCTCGGCCGGGACGTCGACGACGCCCAGCGCCAGGTCCTGGCGGCCACCGAGTCCGCGCAGAAGGCGCGCGCCGAATGGCTCGACGTGAAGGAACAGCGGCTGAACGGCATCGCCGCCGAGCTGGCCGCCCAGCTCACGGACGGCGAACCCTGCGCGGTCTGCGGCGCCGTCGAACACCCCGCGCCCGCCCGCAAGGACGCCGGGCACGTCGGCCGGGAGACCGAGGAGCGTGCCCTCGCCGCCTACCAGCACGCGGACGAACAGCGCACCGAGGCCGAGCGGCGCCTGGGTGTCGTACAGCGCGCCCTGGCCGCCGCCCAGGGCGAGGCCGGTGACACACCGACCGAGCAACTGGCGCTCCAGGCAGACGAGTTGGAGCAGCAGTACATGGAGGCGCGCGCCGGAGCGTCTGCCCTGTCCGGCGCCCACGAACAGCTGCGGCAGACCGAGCAGGAACGCGACCGGCGTGTCTCCGCCCAGCAGGAGGCCGCCGTACGCGCCGCCTCCCGGGTCGCCCGCCGGGACGCTCTGGACCAGGAACGGGCCGCTCTCGATGCGGAGTTGACGCAGGCCCGCGGTGCCGCCGGGAGCGTCGCCGCCCGCGCCGCCCAGCTCGAACGCCGGGCCGCCCTGCTCACCGACGCCGCCGACACCGCCCGCGCCGCCGAGGACACCGCCCAGCGGCTCAAGGACGCGGACGCCCGGCTCGCCGACGCCGCCTTCCGGGCCGGCTTCGAGACCCCGCAGGCGGCGGCCGCCGCGCTCCTCGACGACCACGCCCACCGCGAGCTGCAACGCCGCCTGGATGCCTGGCAGTCCGAGGAGGCCGCTGTACGCGCCGTCCTCGCCGAGGCCGACACCGCGGCCGCCGCCCAGCAACCGTCGGCCGACCTCGCCTCGGCGGAACGGGCCGCCGCCGAGGCGGGCCGCCGGGTCCGCGAGGCCGCCTCTGCGCGCGACGCGGCGGCCCGCCGCTGCACCGAACTCGACCGACTCTCCGCTCGCTCGGCCGCGGGGCTGCGCCGGCTCGCCCCGCTGCGGGAGGAGTACGACCGGGTGGCCCGTCTCGCCTCCCTCACCGCCGGCACCTCCGCGGAGAACGACCGCAAGATGCGCCTGGAGTCGTATGTGCTGGCGGCCCGCCTGGAGCAGGTCGCCGCCGCGGCGACCGTGCGGCTGCAGCGCATGTCCTCCGGCCGCTACACCCTCGTCCACTCCGACGACCGCACCGGACGCGGCCGCAGCGGTCTCGGTCTGCACGTCGTCGACGCGTGGACCGGCCGGGAGCGGGACACCTCCACGCTGTCCGGCGGCGAGACGTTCTTCGCCTCGCTCGCCCTCGCCCTCGGCCTCGCGGACGTCGTCACGGACGAGGCCGGCGGGGTCCGCCTGGACACCCTCTTCATCGACGAGGGCTTCGGCAGCCTGGACGACCAGACCCTGGACGAGGTGCTGGACGTGCTCGACTCACTGCGCGAACGGGACCGCAGCGTGGGCATCGTCAGCCATGTCGCCGACCTGCGGCGGCGCATCCACGCCCAGTTGGAGGTGGTGAAGGGCAGATCCGGGTCGACGCTGCGGCAGCGCGGTCACTGACCTAGCGCGCGGCGCGGCAGCGGCGAGGAGTACACGACGCTCGTCGTCACCGAGCCCAGCGTGCCGATCTTCCCCGACACCTCCTCCAGGTGGCGCATCGAGCGGGCGGCGACCTTGATGACGAAACAGTCGTCGCCGGTGACATGGTGCGCCTCGAGGATCTCGGGCGTCACGGCGACCAGATCGTGGAACGGTTTGTAGTTGCCGTTGGGGTACCGCAGGCGCACGAACGCCAGGATCGGCAGGCCCAGCCGCTCCGGGTCCACCACGGCCGCGTAGCCCTGGATGACACCCGCCTCCTCCAGCCGCCGCACCCGCTCGGTGACGGCGCTCGGCGACATGGAGACGGCCCGCGCCAGCTCGGCGTAGCTGGCGCGTCCCTCCCGCTGCAGGACGTCCAGGATGCGCCAGTCGGTGGCGTCCGGGGAATACGTAGTCATCCCGGATAGATAGCAGGGGAATCCCCGGCAAATCAAGGGATGTTCCGGGGAACGGCACTTCAGAGAGCGGACGTCCGCTCGTAGATTTCAGGCATGACCACCGACACCGCGAACCCCGTCCTCCGGGTCGCCCCCGCGGCCCCGGCGCAGGCCGCCGCCTACTTCCGCGCGAGCCTCGCCTTCCACGCCGACGTCTCCGACGTGGCCGCCGCGCTGGCGGCCGACGGCGGTCCCGGGTTCGTCCTCGTGGACTCCCGCTCCACCGAGTCCTGGGACCAGGGCCACATCCCCGGCGCACTCCACCTGCCCACCGCGCTCATCCCCGAACGGGCCGAGCAGCTCCTCGACAGGTCCGTGCCGGTCGTCACGTACTGCTGGGGCCCGGGCTGCAACGGCGCCACTCGCGCCGCGCTCGCCCTCGCCGAACTCGGCTACCAGGTCAAGGAGATGCTCGGGGGCTTCGAGTACTGGGCACGGGAGGGCTTCGCGTACGAGACCGGAGGGGGCTCGGAGCGCCGGCCGGCGGACCCGCTGACGGCGCCGGTGCGGGGCGGGGAGCCAGTGCTATGTCACATACCACTGGCACTGTCACTGCCCGCGGCACCGACCCCGACAGACTGCGGCTGCTGATCCCCCGAACCGCCCCGGGCGACCATGACGGTTGGGGGCTCCGTGCGCGACCGCCGCCGGTGACTCCGTGCGCGACCGCCGCCGGTGACTCCGTGCGCGACCGCGGCGGGTGCCCCCGAGCGTGGCCGCTTCGAGTGACCTCAGAGCGCGACCGCTGCCTGTGCCCCCCCTGCGTGCGCGACCGCTGCCTCTGCCCCCTGCGTCCGCGACCGCCGCGGGTGACCCCGTGCGCGACTGCGGCGGGTGTCCCCGAGCATGGCCGTCGGCAGCGACCCCAGAGCGCGACCGCCGCCAGTGACCCTGCGCGCTGCCGCCGCGAGTAGCCGCTGCGGAGGCTTTGCGGACGGCGGGCACCGGCGATCTCCGCTCGCGTCCCGTCCGTGTACGGTTCTGCGCCATGGTGCGATACGCGGATCCCGGAACGCTGGAGTGGGTCGAGTCGGGCGGCGGCCCGCTCATAGCCGTGCCGGAGACGGTGCTGCCGTTCTGGGCGGGCGCCGACGGCGAGGAGGCCTCCTCCGACTACGACCGCGCCTGCGAGGTCGAAGGCGTGGTGGGACTGCTCCCGGTCGGTGACTCGGCCGCCCTCGTCCTAGGCGACGAACCGGCCTCGACCGCCTATCTGCCCGAGCACGCGGCCTTCGTGCGCTGGTGCGCCGCCAACTCCGAGGACGAACTCCTGGCCGGCGTCCCGGCCGCCCTCGCCACCGCGGACTGGAAGGACGAGGTGAGCTGGGACGTGCCGGGCACCGTCGTCCTGTTCGACTCCGCCTGGCCGGGCAGCGAGACGGAGCGGACGGAGAGCCTGAAGGTCGCACTCGAACCGGGCCGCTACGCGGTCCGCGCGGCCAACGTCCAGCCAGGGCCCGAGACCTGGCTGGGCCTCGTACAACTGCGGCGGATCGAGAAGGGCTGACAGCGGGCGCCGTAAATCCACGTGCGATCCGCGGGCAACGTCCGGATCATGGTGGCCCATGCCCCCACTTCCGCACCCCGCCCCCGAAGACCTGCGCCGTGATCCCCTGCCGCTGCGCGGACGCACCGCCCTGGTCACCGGTGCCAGCAGACGCGACGGCATCGGACATGCCGTCGCCCGGCGGCTGGCGGCGTACGGCGCGAGCGTCTATCTGCACCACCATGTGCCGCACGACGCCGCCATGCCCTGGGGCGCCGACCGCCCCGAGGACGTCATCGCCTCCGTGCGCTCCGCGCTCGGCGATCCCGACGCGCAGGTCTTCGCGGGCCCCGGCGACCTCACCGACCCTGCCGCGCCCGCCGAGTTGATCGCGACGGCCGCGTCCGCGCTCGGCGGCGGGGTCGACATCCTCGTCGCCAACCACGCCCTCAGCGGCAGCGACGGCACCCTCGACACGATCGACGCCGCGATGCTGGACGCGCACTGGGCGGTCGACACCCGTTCCGTGCTGCTCCTCGTCCAGGCGTACGCCCGTCTGCGGGCTCAACTCCCGCCGCGCACACCCGGTGGACGCGTCGTGATGATGACCTCCGGGCAGGACCTCGCGGGCGGTATGCCCGGCGAGATCGCCTACGCCCTGCAGAAGGGCGCCCTCGCCTCCATCACCCGCTCCCTGTCGACGACGCTCGCCGAGCACGCGATCACGGTCAACACCGTCAACCCCGGCCCCGTGGACACCGGTTACGCGACCGGAGAGGTGTACGAAGCCGTCGCCGCCCGCTTCCCCGCCGGCCGCTGGGGCATGCCCGACGACCCGGCCCGCCTCATCGCGTGGCTGGCCACGGACGAGGCGGACTGGATCACCGGCGAGGTCGTCAACTCGGAAGGGGGCTGGCGGCGTTGATCACAGACCGGCCAGCTCGTCCACCAGGTCGTCGAGGCCCAGCGAGCCCTGCGAGAGCGCTGCCATGTGCCAGGTCTTGAGGTCGAACGCGTCGCCCTTGCGCTCGCGCGCCTTCTCCCGGCCCAGCAGCCAGGCGCGTTCGCCCAGCTTGTAGCCGATGGCCTGGCCCGGCATGGACAGGTAGCGGGTCAGCTCGCTCTCCACGAAATCCGCGGGACGGCTGCTGTGCGAGCCGAAGAACTCCTGCGCCAGCGCGGGCGTCCAGCGCTCCCCGGGGTGGAAGGGGGAGTCGCCGGGGATCGTCAGCTCCAGGTGCATGCCGATGTCGATGATCACGCGGGCGGCCCGCATCATCTGCGCGTCCAGGTAACCGAGCCGGCGCTCCGGGTCGGTGAGGAAGCCCAGCTCGTCCATCAGCCGCTCCGCGTACAGCGCCCAGCCCTCGGCGTTGGCGCTGACCATGCCCACGCCGGCCTGGTAGCGGGAGAGGTCCGCGGCGACGTGCTTCCACTGCGCCAGCTGGAGGTGGTGACCGGGCACGCCCTCGTGGTACCAGGTGGACACCAGGTCGTAGACGGGGAAGCGGGTCTGGCCCATGGTGGGCAGCCAGGTGCAGCCGGGCCGGGTGAAGTCGTCCGAGGGGGGCGTGTAGTACGGCGCCGCCGCGCTGCCGGGAGGGGCGATCCGGGACTCGACGCGCCGTACGCGTTCGGCCAGGTCGAAGTGGGTGCCGTCGAGCTTCTCGATCGCCTCGTCCATCAGGGACTGCAGCCAGCGCTGGACCTCGTCGACGCCCTCGATGTGCGTGCCGTGCTGGTCCAGGTGGGCGAGGGCCACCCACGGGGTCTCGGCACCGGGCAGGATCTTCTCGGCCTCGGTCCGCATCTCGCCCAGCAGCCGGTGGTACTCGGACCAGCCGTACGCGTACGCCTCGTCGAGGTCGAGGTCGGTGCCGTTGAAGTAGCGGACCCAGCGGGCGTACCGCTCGCGGCCCACCACGTCCGGTGCGCCCTCGACCGCCGGGGCGTACACGTCCCGTACCCAGTCGCGCAGGGCGACGACGGCCTCGCCGGCCGAGCGGGCCGCCGCGTCCAGCTCGGACCGGAGCGCCTCCGGCCCCGAGGCCGCGTACTGCTCGAACCAGCCGTGCCCCGCGCCGTCCGCGTCGGCCCACTGGCCGAGCTGCTGGACGAAGGTGGCGGTGGCCCGGGGTCCGCCGTACAGCTTCTTCTCCAGCCCGAGGGCCAGGGACTCGCGGTAGCCCGCCAGCGCGGCCGGCACCGCGCGCAGCCGCTCGGCGATCGCCGCCCAGTCCTCCTGCGACTGCGCCGGCGTCACGGTGAACACCTGCCGGACCGCGTGCGCGGGGGAGCTGAGGTTGCTGACGGCGCGCAGGCCCTCCTCGGCCTCGTGCACGGCGAGCCCGGCGGTCAGCCGCTCGCGCAGCAGACGCGCGCACCGGCGCTCGATGTCACTGTCCGCGCCGGGCAGCCGCTCCGCCTCGGCGAGCCGGAGCAGGGTCGTGCGCGACAGCTCCGCCTGGGCCTCCTCACCCGCGGGCGACAGGTCGGGCAGCCTGCTCGAACTCTCCTTCACGCCGAGGAAGGTGCCGGTGATCGGATCGAGGGCGACGAGGTCGTCGACGTAGGCGTCGGCGACCTCACGGGGCAGCGGGCTCTTGATCTCAGACATGGGCCCATCCTCGTACGACGGCCCGCCGCACGTCACCCCGATTGAGCCGACGGCGAAGGCGGGAGCAGGGGCCCGCAGTCCCACTGCTGGAAGATCAACCGCGTCTCCACGCGCGCCACTTCACGCCGTGCCGTGAACGCGTCCAGCACCAGTCGCTGCAGATCCGCCATGTCGGCGACGGCGACATGGACCAGATAGTCGTCGGGCCCGGTCAGATGGAAGACGGTACGGGACTCCGGAAGCGCCCTGATCCGCTCCACGAACGGCCCCACCAACTCCCTCCGGTGCGGCCTGACCTGCACCGACAGCAGGGCCTCCAGCCCCCGCCCCAGCTTGGCCGGGTCGAGCCGCAGCTGATGCCCGAGGATCACGCCTGCCCGCCGCAGCCGGGTCACCCGGTCCAGACACGTCGACGGCGCCACCCCGACCTGTGCGGCGAGATCGCGGTACGTGGTCCGGGCGTCGTTCTGCAACAGCCGCAGCAGATGCAGGTCCACCGGATCCAGTACGACGGATTCACCCATCACCCGAACGTAGCACGGGTCTCACCCCGCGTCTGCCGCCCGATGTTCACCCTTCCCTGCATGGACTCCACGAGAGCACTGGCCACCGAGGCCGTCCACGCCGGCCGCGACGACCTCGCGCGGCAGGGCCTGCACGCCCCGCCCATCGACCTGTCGACCACTTACCCGTCGTACGACAGCCGTGGTGAGGCCGCTCGCATCGACGCCTTCGCCACCACCGGCGCCGAACCGGAGGGCCCGCCGGTCTACGGCCGCCTCGGCAACCCCACCGTGGCCCGCTTCGAGACCGCCCTGGCCCGTCTGGAGGGCACCGAGTCCGCGGTCGCCTTCGCCAGCGGCATGGCCGCGCTGAGCGCCGTCCTTCTCGTACGGGCGTCGATGGGCCTGCGTCACGTGGTCGCCGTACGACCCCTGTACGGCTGCAGCGACCATCTGCTGACCGCCGGCCTGCTCGGCACCGAAGTGACCTGGACCGACCCGGCCGGCATCACGGACGCCCTGCGCCCCGACACCGGACTGGTCATGGTCGAGTCGCCGGCCAACCCGACCCTCGCCGAGGTCGACCTGCGGGCCGTGGCACACTCCTGCGGCTCGGTCCCCCTCCTGGTCGACAACACCTTCGCCACCCCGGTCCTGCAGCGCCCTGCCGGACAGGGCGCCCGACTGGTCCTGCACAGCGCCACCAAGTACCTGGGCGGCCACGGCGACGTGCTGGCGGGCGTGGTGGCCTGCGACGAGGAGTTCGCCGGCCGCCTCCGCCAGATCCGCTTCGCCACCGGCGGCATCCTCCACCCCCTCGCGGGCTACCTCCTCCTCCGCGGCCTCGCCACCCTGCCGGTCCGCGTCCACGCGGCCTCCGCCACCGCCGCCGAACTGACCCGCCGCCTCACCGCCGACCCCCGCGTCACCCGCGTCCACTATCCCCGCGTCGGCGGCGCGATGATCGCCTTCGAAACCACGACCGACCCCCACGAGGTGATATCCGCGGTCCGCCTGATCACCCCCGCGGTGAGCCTCGGCAGCGTGGACACCCTGATCCAACACCCGGCTTCCATCAGCCACCGCATAGTCCACGAACAGGACAGACGGCACGCAGGCGTGAGCGACCACCTGCTGCGCATGTCAGTGGGCCTGGAGGATGTAGAGGATCTCTGGGCGGATCTGAATCAGGCGTTGGGCCCGCGCCCCTTCAGGGGCGCGGGGCTGTATCGATATGCGGCTCCGCCGCGGGGCGCGACCAGCCACAACGCACCCGCAGAGGCCACTGAAGCAGAACCCCCTACGGCGCTTCCGCCCTCGTAATCACCCGCGCGTCCACATCCAGCCGAGCCGTGATCACCAGAGTCCCCTCCTCAACCTGATAGTCGAGAGGAACCCCCAACCCCCGCATGGCAGCAACCATCCCGGTATTGGACGCCTGCGTGACGGCATACACACTCTCGCACCCCGCAGCCAACGCCATCCCCACCAGCCTGCGCAGCAACTCCGCTCCGACCCCCCGCCGCTGCCACTTGTCCTCCACCAGCAGCGCGACCTCGGTCTCGTCGCCGTCCCACAACAGGTGCCCGAGCCCGACGATGCGCCCGGACGCGCTCTGCACGGCCAGCGTCCGGCCGAACCGCGGGTTCAGCAGGTGGTTCAGATAGCGGTCCGCGTCCCCGACCGGCCCGTGGTACCGCAGCCCGAGTGTCCGCGCGGAGCACCGCTCGTGCATCTCCCTCGCGGCCTCCAGATCCCGCGTGTCCGCCCGCCGTACGGTGATGTCGTTGCCCTCCGGCAGCGTCAGCACGTCGTGGCTGTGCGGCAGGCGGGGGCCGAGCCGCGCGTCCAGTTCCACCAGCGCCCGCGCCCGCGCGAACTCGGTCGGGGTGAACGGCAGGTACGGCCGCTCCACGGTGATCACTCCGCCCTCCGGCGCCCGCAGCCGCATCACGGTGTCCTCGAGCACGCCCTCCACCGGCACGCCCTCCGCTGCCCGCCCGCCGCCGATCGGCACGGCGGGCGTCTGCCGGATGGTGCACCGACCCACCAACTGCCGGAGCGCCAGCGGCAGTTCGGCCGCGTCCAGGGCGGTGCGTGCGGCCAGGCCCAGCACCCGGGTCGGTGCGTCCACCAGGTCATGGGCGTCGGCCCGCTCGATCCACGTGTCCGCGCCGCCGGCCGCCGCGACCACCCGGGTGAGCTCGGACGCCTCCAACTCGCCGGGGGCCCGCAGCAGGAACTCGTCCACCGTGCCCTCGGCCAGCGGATGTGTCTGCAGGCTCAGGATGTCCACCTGTCGTCCGGCCAGTGCCGTGCACAGCACGGCCAGCGATCCGGGTTCGTCCTTCACGGTCGTGCGCATACGCCACAGCACACCGGCGCGGGGCCCGGCCTGCTGCGCGGGCGGCAGCGACCGGGCGTCGGTATCGCTTGTCGGGGGCGCGTGACCGTGGCGGCGTGACCACCAACTGTGGAACATCGTGGCAAGGCCGACGAGGTTCTTCCGCTTCGCACGCGTCACATCAGATATTTCTTGACTCATACAGCCACTGTGAAGGAAACGTGTTGCGTGATCACGAACGCACTGTGACTGATGGGTAAAGCGTGCTTATGTACCTTTTGGTTGAATCTTTTCCTTCGTCAGGGCCGCGCACCGAGGGATGACGCCGGAACGCGGCCCTGGGACGAGGGTACGGGAGTTACTGGCCGACCCGGCCCGGCTGCAGCGTCCGCGTGAACAGCACCGTGCCGTCGTACTCGCGCAGACGCACCGTCAACTCCCCGCTGTCGCCGTCGATGTCGACCTCGCCGAAGAACTGGTAGCCCTCGGCGGGTGACACGTTCGAGGCGGTCGGCGCCTTGACGAACACCCGGTCGGGGCCGAACGTGCCGTCGAGCGCGTTGGCCGGGAAGGCGCCGGCGTTGAGCGGGCCCGAGACGAACTCCCAGAACGGCTCGAAGTCCTTGAACGCGGCCCGCGAGGGGTCGTAGTGCTGGGCCGAGGTGTGGTGGACGTCCGCCGTCAGCCACACCGTGCCGGTGATCCCCCGGTGCTTGATGTACCGCAGCAGCTCGGCGATCTGCAGCTCGCGGCCGAGCGGCGCTCCCGGGTCGCCCTGTGCGACGGCCTCGAAGTTCGGCTTGCCCTCGACCGGGTCGGGTACGACGAGGCCGAGCGGCATGTCGTTGGCGATGACCTTCCACACCGCGCGGGACTTGGCCAGCTCGCGCTTGAGCCACTCCAGTTGCTCACGGCCGAGGATGCCGACCGGGTCGGTCGTCTGGTTGTCGGGCGAGTTGGCGTTGCGGTAGGTGCGCATGTCGAGCACGAACACGTCCAGCAGCGGACCGTGGCTGACCTTGCGGTAGATCCGGCCGTCCGGGCGGCCGCTGATGGTGGAGATGGGGAAGTACTCGGAGAACGCCTGCCGCGAGCGTACGGCCAGGTCGTCGAGCTTCGTGCCGGCCGGGTAGGGGGTGCCGGTGCCGATGACCTCGCCCGGGTACCAGTTGTTGCGGACCTCGTGGTCGTCCCACTGGATGATGTTGGGCACCTGGGCGTTGAACCGGCGCAGGGCCGCGTCCAGCAGGTTGTAGCGGAAGTTGCCCCGGTAGTCGGCGAGGGTGGTCGCGACGTGCGACTTCTCCTCGGTGGTGACGTTGTGGTAGATGCTGCCGTCGGGCAGCGCCTGCGTGGCGGAGATGACCCCGTCGGCGTAGATGTTGTCGCCGCTGCACAGGAAGAAGTCCGGGTCGACCTTGGCCATGGCGTCGAAGATGCGGTAGCCACCGATGGACTCGTTGATGCCCCAGCCCTGGCCCGCGAGGTCGCCGGACCACACGAACCTGACGCCCTTGCGGCGCTTGACGGGCGCCGTTCGGAAGGTGCCCGTGACGGGTTCGCCGGTGCGGCGCGGGTCGTCGGGGTCGGCGAGCAGCACCCGGTAGTGGATCTGCTCGCCCGCGGGGAGCCCGTGCAGCCGGGTCGTGCCGGTGAAGTCCGAACCCTCGCCCAGCAGCGGACCGTGCCATCGGCGCGGGTTGCGGAACGACTCGGTCGCCGACGTCTCGACGATCATCCGCGCGGGTCGGTCGGAACGCACCCACACCAGCCCGGAGTCGGTGGTCACGTCTCCCGCCTGCACACCCCAGCTCGCCTTCGGCCGCCCCGACAGGGCGAACGCCGGCGCCGCGCTGAGGGCGGTGGGCAGGGTCAGGGCCGCCGACGCGGCGAGCGAGCCGCGCAGCACGCTGCGGCGGGCGGGGAACGGACGGTGCGACATGGATGCGCCTCCAGGGACGGGATCCGGCCAGTGTTGCGGTCCCACACCTACTGGGGCGCCGCAGCGCACACGCAAACCACAAGTGAACAACTGACCGCCGGGGCGCGGGAATCGACTACTCGGCCATCAATCGCACGCCCGCTCGGATTCGAGCGGGGGACAGATGGGCGTATCCCAGGACGAGTCGCACGGCTGTGTCGTCGTCCTGCCCGGCACGCGCGTGCGTGTAGTCCGTCAGCGGCCGTACGGCGACACCGGCTTCGGCCACGCGCGCGAGGAAGCGTTCCTCGGGGCCGTAGCGGGGCGGCAGCGCCGCGATGACGTGCAGTCCGGCGGCGATGCCCGACACCTCCGATCCCGGGAGGTGCTCCGCCAGCGCGGCGACGAGCGCGTCCCGCCGCTCGCGGTAGGCGCGTTGGCAGCGACGCAGCTGGCGGTCGTAGTCGCCGCGCTCCACGAACCGGGCGAACAGCGCCTGGTCCAGGGTGGGATGGCCGAGGTCCATGGTGCGCTTGCGCTCGACGACCTCGTCGGCCAGCGACTCCGGCACGAGCAGCCAGCCGAGCCGCAGCCCCGGGGCGAGCGACTTGCTGACCGACCCCGTGTAGGCCACCCGCTCCGGGTCGAGCCCCTGCAGGGCGCCGACGGGGGCGCGGTCGTAGCGGAAGTCGCCGTCGTAGTCGTCCTCCAGCACGAGTCCGTCCACCGAGCGTGCCCAGTCGAGCAGTTCGGCCCGGCGGCGCGCCGCGTAGGCGATACCGGTGGGGAACTGGTGCGAGGGGGTCGTCACCACGGCCCGTACGTCCGACTCGCGCAGTGCACCGAGGCGGAGCCCTTCGTCGTCCACGGGAACGGGCACGGTGGTGACGCCGGCCGCGGTGTACAGGGCGTCGTGCTGGGGGCTTCCGGGGTTCTCGACGCCCACCGTGCGCAACCCGCGCGCGTGGAGCGCGAATCCGAGCAGCGTCGTCGCCTGCGCCACTCCGGAGACGACCACGATCCGCTCCGGGTCCGCCACCACGCCCCGCCGGCGTGCGAGCAGTTCCGCCAGCGCCGTACGCAGTCGGGGCAGCCCGCGAGGATCGGGATAGCCGAGATCCTGGTGGGGCAGCTCGGCCAGCACACCGCGCTGCGCCGCGGCCCAGGCCGCGCGCGGGAACAGCGACAGATCCGGTGTGCCGGGCACGAAGTCGGCCTCCGTGCCGGGCGACCGGGGCGCGAGGTCACGCGCGCGTGGCCGGGCCGCCCGTACCGCGCCGCTCACCCAGGTGCCGGCCCCCCGGCCGCTGCGCAGGTACCCCTCCGCCGTCAACTGCTCGTACGCCTCGGTGACCAGGCCCCGTGACACCCCGAGGTCGGCGGCGAGGTCCCGGCTCGACGGCAACCGCGTCCCGGGCGCCAGCCGCCCCGACCGCACGGCCTCTCGCAGCGCCGCCTGCAGGGAGCGGCCACGCGCGCGTGCCGGAGCGGAGGCGGTCGGCAGGAGCAGCTCCCAGGCGGGGGAGACGGCGGACTCCGCCGTGCCGTCCGGATTGGTCTCCGATGGCCTCATGGAAGTGGACCTTAAACCAGACCGCCGCGCTCCCTAGCGTCACCGCCATGAAAGCCACCACCGCCCGCGGAGCCCTCCTCGCCGCCGTCGCCTGTGTGCTCGTCGGCGGTTCCTTCACCGCCAACAGCGTCCTCGGCCACTACCCGTACGCGGGCGGGCAGTTCCTGCGCTACGGGGCGGCCTGTCTGCTCCTCGTCCCGCTGGTCGGCGTGGACGCGGCAGGGCGGCTGCGGACGCCGGCCGCCCGCCAGTGGGTGCGGCTCGCGGCACTGGCCGCCATCGGCATGGTCGGCTTCAACCTGGCCGTCATCGCCGCCGAACGCAGCGCGGAACCGGCGGTCCCCGGCGTCTTCGTGGGCTGCGCGCCGGTGATCGTCGCCGTCCTGGTGCCGCTCCTGGCGGGACGGCGGCCCCGGCGCCGGGTGCTGTACGGGGCGTCGCTGGTCGCCCTCGGTGCCTTCACCGTCCAGGGATGGGGCCGTACGGACGCGGCCGGGCTCGCCTTCTCGGGCTGCGCGCTCGCCGGCGAGGTCGGATTCGCGGTCCTGGCCGTGCCCGGGCTGCGGGTGCTGGGACCCCGGCTGCTGTCGGCCACCGTGTGCGGGCTCGCCGCGGTCGAGTCGGCGGTGGTCGGACTCCTGCTGGACGGCACGGCGTGGCTGCGCCGCCCCGACGGCGCCGAGGCCGCCGCGCTGGTGTGGCAGGCGGCGGTCGTCACGGTCGTCGGCTTCGTGTGCTGGTACATGGGCATGCAGCGCATCGGTGTCGAGCGCGCCACGCTGTTCTCCGGCCTGATCCCGGTCGCCGCCGCCTGCACCGCCCCGCTCGTCGGAACGGGTGCCTACGGGCCCGCCCAGGCCGTCGGCAGCGCCCTCGTGGGCGCCGGAGTCGCCCTCGGGTCCGGGGCGTTGACCCGGGGGCGGACGGGGTCAGCGGCTGCCGTCGAGGAGGACGCGGGCGACCAGCGCCGGATCGTCGTTCATCGGGCAGTGCCCGCAGCCGGGCAGCCGCACCAGCCGCGCCTTGGGGATGATCTGCTTGGCGCGCACGCCCTGCCGGCGCACGAGGAGCATGTCCCGCGTGCCCCAGGCCACGGTCACGGGAATCGTGGGGATGTCGTCCCTGAACAGGACAGTGGCACCGGACTTGAGCGTGGCGTCGAACCCGGTGGCGCCGGCCAGCGCGAGCGTCTCGGCGACCACGGCCTCCGGTGAACGGCGGCCGGGGCGGGCGTAGATGGTGCTCGTCAGCATCGTGCGGCCGGCCGCCGACCTCGACAGCCGCTCGACCAGCGGCAGCGGCAGACGTTGCGCGATACGGCGCATCGCGAGCAGGACCCCGAAGGCGTACCGCCGCTCGGCCTCCGACCAGAACCCCGCGGGGGAGAGGGTGGTGACGGACCGTACGAGCTGCTCGCGGCCGAGTTCCAGGGCGAGCAGGCCGCCGAGCGAGTTGCCCGCCACATGGGGCCGGTCCAGCTCCAGCGCCTCGCAGAACGCGCCGAAGACGGCCGTGGTGGTGGGCAGGTCGTAGTCCAGCCCCTCCGGCAGCCCCGGGGAGGCGCCGAAGCCGGGCAGGTCGACGGCGATCACGTCGCGCTCGGTGGCCAGGATGTCCACCACCGGGTCCCAGGCCTGCCGGTGGTGACCGATGCCGTGCAGCAGGAGCAGCGGCGCACCGCGGCCCACGCGCGTGTAGGCGACGGTCACGGGCTGCGGGCCGCGTGGGGAAGGGACCTTGAAGGAGACGGTGGCGGACATGGGTGCTCCTCGACTGGGGCTCGCTCGGTGCTCGCTGACGGACGCGCTGTAGACAGCTTGTCAGCAATTGCTACCGACGGGTAGCCCCCGACGGTCGTCCACCGGACTCGGACGCTCCCGCCTCAATGCCCCCTGCGCACCTCCAGGTTGAAGTCGGCGTGCCCGGTGTGCCGGAACAGGTCGAGCCACAGCGGCAGGAACATCTCCACGCCGCGGGCCGAGCGGATGCCGCCCAGATCGAGCACCCGGTGCGCCGGCCACCCGAACTCGCCGAGCATGCCGGTCACCTGCTCCTTGGCGCCCGCGTCGTCGCCGCACACGAAGATCTGGTGCTCACCGGGCACCAGCGAGGGCTCCACCATCACCTTGCAGTTGACCGTGTTCAGCGACTTCACCACGCGCGCGTGCGGGAACGCCCGCTGGATCTGCTCGGCCACGCTGTCCGACCCCACGGGGTCGAGCCGCACCTGCCCGTCCTCGAACGCCAGCGGGTTCGTCACGTCGACGACGACCTTGCCGTCCAGGTTCTCCGCCCCGGCCGCCTCCAGCGCGGCGAGCGCCACCCGTCCGCCCACGGCGACCACGACCACCTCGGCCGACGAGGCCGCCTCCGCGAACGTGCCGGCCCGCGCGCCCGCACCGGCGCCCCGCGCCCACTCCAGGGCGGCCTGATTGTCCTTCGTACGGGACCCCAGCGTCACCTCGTGGCCGAGCTCCGCCAGCTTGCCGCCGAGCGTCCGGCCCACGTCGCCCGTGCCCAGAACCGCGTACCGCATGGCCACCTCCGTCCGTCCGGGCCGCCGACCGCCTCGGCGGCTCGCGGCCAATTCTGCTCCGGGATCTCCTCCGGGACACGCGTAATTCTCCTGGACATGTCCGCATCCGTCGCATGGGATGGGGCCGTGACGACGGACACCGAGACCGATGTCTTCGAAGAACACCGGCCCGTCCTGCTGGGCGTCGCCTACCGCATGCTCGGCCGGGTGGCCGACGCTGAGGACGTGGTCCAGGAGGCGTGGCTGCGCTGGTCCGGCGCGGACCGCGGCGAGGTGCGCGAGCCGCGCGCGTACCTGGTGCGAATCACCACCCGCCTGGCCATCGACCGGCTCCGCCAGGTCAAGGCGCGGGGCGAGACGTACGTCGGCCCGTGGCTGCCCGAGCCGTACGTGACCGACTTCGCGGCCACCGTCCCGGACACCGCCGAGCGGGCCGTGCTCGCCGACTCCGTCTCCCTGGCCGTCCTGGTCGTCCTGGAGTCCCTGTCCCCGCTGGAGCGCGCCGTCTTCGTCCTCAGGGAGGCCTTCGGCTACCCCTACGCCGACATCGCGGCCATGCTCGACCGCGGTGAACCGGCGGTACGGCAGCTCGCCGGGCGGGCCCGCAAGCACGTGGAGGAACGGCGGCCCCGCTACGAGGTCGATCCGGAGCGGCGCCGGGAGCTCACCGAGCGGTTCCTCGCCGCCGCCGGGGAGGGTGACCTGGACGGGCTCATGGCACTGCTCGCGCCCGACGTACGGCTGGTGGGTGACAGCGGCGGCAAGGCGCGGGCGCCGCTGCGGGTGCTGGAGAGCGCGGACAAGGTGGGCCGCTTCCTCGTCGGCGCCGCGGCGAAGGGCGTACCGGACCCTTCGTTCCGCATCATGGAACTCAACGGCGGTCCCGCGATCGTGGCGCTGTCCGCCGGCAAGCCCGACAGCGTCTTCCAGCTGGACGTCTTCGAGGGCCGTGTCCAAGCGGTGTACATCATGCGCAACCCCGACAAGTTGCGGTCGCTGTCCCTCGGTTAGGTAACCGCTCTCTATCCGGGTCCTATGGGATCGAGGATTGGTCTTGACCAAGGGTTTGGGCCGCCCTATGGTCGCAGAGAAGTGCAACAACCTTTAATAAACAAGGGCGCTAAAACGCCGCCGGACCACGGCGATTGCGGAGGACAGGGTGGGGACCACGCAGCTGGAATCGGTGCCGGAACCGAAATACTGGCATCTCAAGACCGTGCTCAGTGAGGCACTGGACTCCGAGTTCACCGTCGGTGAGATCCTGCCGAACGAGCGCGACCTGGCCGCCCGCTTCGGCGTCGCGCGCGCGACGCTCCGCCAGGCCCTGGAGCAGCTCGAACTGGAGGGCAGGCTGCAGCGCCGCCGCGGGGTCGGTACGACCGTCGCCCCGCCGCGCGTGGGGGTCGCCGTGGGCACGGAGCAGCACGCCTGGCCGGGGGCCGCCGGTGACGTCTGGCAGGCCGTCGACTGCGCCCTGGCCACCGCGCCTGCCGCCGTCGCCGCCGCGCTGGAGACCGGGCCGGAGGAGGCCGTGCACACGGTGCGCCGCTCCCGGGTCTCGCACGGCCAGCCCGTCGCCGCCGAACTGCTCTACGTCCCCGCCTCCTCGGTGCCGGACCTCTCCGCCATAGACGCCCCGTCCGGACCGGCACGCGCGCGTGCGGTGCTGCGTGAGCTGCAGCGGCTGGAGCTGGAGGGGCAGGAGAGCTCGGTCGAGCTGGGCTCCGCGCGCGCGGACGACGCGAAGGAGCTGGACCGGCTGCCGGGGGCGCCCGTCCTGGTCGTCACCACCCGCTATCTCGCGGAGGGCCGCATCGCCGCGTACTCCGTCGCCACGTACCGCGCCGACACCTGCCGGCTGACGTTCGGCGACTCGGGCAACGTGGAGATCCACCAGGATCCAGAGCGTCAGGCGTCCTGACCCCGCCAGCACCGACACACGCCGTGCGCCCCGCGACTACGCCGGGGCGCACGGCGTTTCCCGGCGTGGGGCGTGGGGTTGGGTACCGAGGGCCGAGGCGTGCAGGGTGGGTCGCGCAACTCCGGGCGCGGGGCATCGGCTCGGGTTCGTCGCTCGGGGGCACGCGGGCGTTGCGCTCGCGTTCGGTGCTTGCGGGAATGGTGCTTGTGGCTCGGCGCCGGCAGTGAGCGGCAAAAGGCCGGGGCGTGGCCCCAGTCGGTGTAGGACGCGGCGTGGCCTCCTGAGCCGCATGGCCCTGCGGCTGGGCCCGCCTCCGGGTGTTACTGACGCTGTCGCTGGGATGCCTGCTGCTGGCGGTGCTGGCGGTGTTGTTGCTCTCGCTGCGGTGCCGCGTGCTGGCGGAGGCCAGTGCCTCTGGGCATCCGCAGGTCTGTCACGGGCCCAGGGCCTTGCCCGGGCCGGGGCCGCGGCGGGCTGTTGCTGTGGCCTCCACCGCGAAGAGCTGTTCCTCCACGTGGTCGAGGGCCAGACGGAGGGCTCCTGTCGCCACCGCGGCCTCGCCCAGGAGGGAGAGGGTGACCTTAGGGGGACGGAGGCAGTAGCGGGCCAGTTCGCGGCGCAGGGGATCCAGGACGCCGTCGAGGCCGGCCGCCCAGCCGCCGATGACGACGAGTTCCGGGTCGAGGGCGAGGACCAGGGCGGCGACGTCGTGGACGAGGCGCTGGATGAAGCGTTCGACGGCGGCACGGGCCCGCTGGTCGCCCTCGCGGGCCTGTGCGAAGACCTTGGCGACGGCCTGCTCGTCGAGCGGGTGGAGGGGCTCGTCGGTCGTGGACAGCAGCGTCTCCGGCGTGGCTTCACGGCCCAGCAGATGCAGCGCGCCGATCTCCCCGGCCGCCCCGCCGAACCCCCGGTGCAGCTGCCCCCCGATCAGCGAACCGGCCCCCGGGCTCAGCCCCGCCAGCACGAACACCACGTCGTCGGACTCGGTGGCCGCCCCCTTCCAGTGCTCGGCGACCGCCGCCGCGTTCGCGTCGTTCTCCACCAGCACCGGACACTTGAAGGACCGGCTCAGCCGCTCCCCGAGGTGCAGCCCCGTCCACTCGGGCAGCGCGGCACACAGCCGTACCGTGCCGTCGCCCTCGACGATCCCCGGTGAGGCGACCCCCACCGCCCGCAGCGAACTGCGCGGCACCCCCGCCCGCCGCAGCAGCTCGGCCACCGCGGTACGCAGCCGCTCCAGACGCTCGTCGGCCGGCGCCGACTCGTCGACGTCCTTCGAGACCGCGCCCAGCACCCGCCCGTCCAGGTCGGCGAGGAGTGCCGCCACGCGGTGGGAGCCGATGTCCAGGCCCAGCAGATGTCCCGCCTCCGCCCGGAAACGGTACCGGCGCGCGGGTCGCCCCTGACGCCGGACCACGCTCTCGTCCGCGGCCTTCTCGACGACGTACCCCGCCTCGATCAGCCCTTCGACGACGCCCTCGACGGTCGGCCGGGACAACCCGGTCACCCGGGTGATCTCGGTGAGCGTCGCGCAGTCCGTGGCGCGCAGCGCGTGCAGCACCACCGCGGAGTTGATCCTTCGCAGCAGCGAGGGATCCCCGCCGGTCAGCCGCCCCACGGTCCGTCCTCCCAGCTCGTGCGCGTGTTGGCCGGATCGTACTCGTCACGGCGGAACCCGGCGAGTGCCGGTGTCCCACGGGGCCCGTCAGCCCGGCGCCACGAACCCCGACTCGTACGCGGCGATCACGGCCTGGGTGCGGTCGCGTGCCCCCAACTTCGCCAGGACGCCGCTGACATGCGACTTCACCGTCTCCGTGCCGACGACCAGCCGGGCGGCGATCTCGGCGTTCGACAGCCCCCGGGCCATCAGCCGCAGCACCTCCGCCTCCCGCTCGGTCAGCCGCGCCCGCTCCAGCACCGCCCGCGCCTCCCGGTTTCCGCCGGCACCGTGGGCGGCGGCCAGCCGCCGTACCGAAGCCGGGAACAGCAGCGACTCGCCCTCGGCGACCAGCCGCACCGCGTGCACGATCTCGGCCGGCCGCGCCCGTTTCAGCAGGAACCCGTCGGCTCCGGCGCGCAGCGCCTCGTACACGTACTCGTCGTTCTCGAAGGTGGTCACGACGACGATCTTCGGCGGGTCGTCGACCGTGCGCAGCACCGCGCGCGTGGCCTCGATCCCGTCCATCAGCGGCATCCGCACGTCCATGGCGACCACGTCGGGCCGCAGCCGCCGTACCAGCGGGATCACCGCCGCGCCGTCGGCCGCCTCTCCCACCACCTCGATGTCGGGCTGCGCCTCCAGCACGGCCCGCAGACCGGCGCGGACGAGGGGTTCGTCGTCGACGAGGAGAACGGTCACCGGCATCCGGCCAGCGTAGATCAACTGAGCGGCAGCTCCGCCCGTACCTGCCAGTCGCCCGCGTCGGGCCCGGTGCGCGCACCGCCACCGAGCAGCGCCGCGCGCTCGCGTATCCCGCGCAGCCCGCTGCCCCGGCCCGGACCGGACACACCGGCGGGCAGCGGATTGCGGACCTCCAGGGCGAGCATCCCGTCCGTGACCTCGACGCGCACGCGCACGGGGACGGCGCCCGCGTGCCGCAGCACGTTGGTCAGGGCCTCCTGGAGGATGCGGTAGCCCTCGCGGGAGACGGGGCCCGGTATCGACTCCAGCGGACCGGAGACATCGGCGTCGACCTTGGCGCCGGACCCGCGCGCGGACTCCAGCAGCCGGTCCGCCTCCGCCAGCGTGGGCCTGCTGCTCACCGGCCGCTCCGCCTCCCGCAGCACCGCGAGCACCCGCTCCAGGTCCTCCAGCGCGGCGCGCCCGGTGTCCTCGATGGCGGCGAGCGCCCGGCCGGTGAACTCCGGGTCGCCCGCGGCACGGGCAGCGCCCGCCTGGACCACGGCCACCGTGAGGGCGTGCCCGATGGAGTCGTGCAGTTCGCGCGCGATGCGGTTGCGCTCCAGGAGTTGCTCGGTGCGCGCCTCCAGGGCCTCAAGACGCTCGGCCGCGGAGGGGCCGAGGAGACGGCGTGCGACGGCGGTGACGACCTCGCCCAGGCCGACGACGACCCCGTACAGGGCGATGAGCGGCACGGGCGCCAACAGGGCGTATGCCCAGTGGGGTTGGGCCTGGCTGAGGACCGGGACGTCGTCGGGGACGCGTCCGCGGGCGGTCTCGACCAGCTGGTGGGTGAGTATCGGCAGCCAGACGCAGGCGAACGCCACCGGTACTCCCAGCGCCATCCGCACCTCCAGCCACAGCACCGTACGCAGCCGGTCCCGCCATGTCGTCGCCGGTCCCACCGCGATCCCCGGGTCCTGCTCACCGGGCGTCAGCAGCAGCCGCGCCTGCACGCCCTCGCCGATGCGCACCGCCGGAACGAGACCGACCGGGACCAGCACGGCCGCCGGGACCCACCACCTCGACATGTCGACGTACAGCCACACGCTGACGACCAGCATCGGCACCCACAGGTGCAGCAGGCGTGTGTACGTCGTCCCCCGGAGCAACGGGCGCAGAAGGCGGGCCATTTCGTCATCGTGCCAGCCGCCACCGACACCGGACCTCCCCCGGGCGGGGGAGACGAAGACCACCGGCGGGGGAGGTGACCGCCCCGTCCCGGCGGCCACGCTGCTGCCATGACCAGCATCGACGTCCACGACCTCACCAAGGACCACGGCACCCGGCGCGCCGTCGACCACCTCACCTTCCGCGTCCGCCCCGGCCGGGTCACCGGCTTCCTCGGCCCCAACGGCGCCGGAAAGTCCACCACCATGCGGCTGGTCCTCGGCCTCGACCGCCCCACGTCGGGCACCGCCACCATCGGCGGCCGCCGCTACACCGAACTCGGCGAACCCCTGCGCCACGTCGGCGCCCTGCTCGACGCGCAGGCCGCGCACGGCTCCCGCACCGGACGCGACCATCTGCGCGTCCTGGCGGCCGGCAACCGCATCCCGGGGCGGCGGGCCGACGAGGTGCTGGAGGAGACGGGGCTGGCAGCGGTCGCCGGGCGCCGGGTGCGGACGTACTCGCTCGGCATGCGGCAGCGCCTCGGCATCGCGGCCGCCCTGCTCGGCGACCCCGCCGTGGTCCTGCTCGACGAACCCGCCAACGGCCTCGACCCCGAAGGCATCATCTGGATCCGCGCGTTGCTGCGCCGGCTCGCGAAGGAGGGCCGTACGGTCCTGGTCTCCAGCCATCTGATGAACGAGACCGCGTCCTTCGCCGACCACCTCGTGGTCCTCGGACGCGGACGACTGCTCGCGGACACCCCCATGCGGGAGTTCATCGACACGCGCGTGCGGCCCCGGGTGCGGATCCGCACGACCGACGCCACGGCACTCACCACCGCCCTCGCGCACCACGGCCACGCAGCCGTCGAGCAGGGGCAGGGGCACTGGACGGTGGAGCACGCGCGCGTGGACGACATCGGCCGCCTCCTCTCCGCCGTCGGCGTCCCGATCCTCGAACTTGCGGCGGAGGAGGGCACCTTGGAGCAGGCCTATCTGGACCTGACCGGGACCGAGACCGAGTTCACCGCACCAACCCAGGAGGCCTGACCATGGCGTTCACACCCGTGCTCCACTCGGAGTGGCTGAAGATCCGTACCCTCCGGTCGCTCGTCGCCGCTCTGTGCGCCGTCCTGCCGGCCACCGCCCTCTTCGCCGCGCTCGCCGCGACCGACAGCGACGGGGCCGACTTCGACCCGCTGTTCTCGGTGTTCTTCGGTGTCAACTTCGGGCAGATCGCCGCGATCGCCTTCGGTACGACGGCGGTGGCGGCCGAGTTCCGGGGCGGCGCGCTGCACGCCACGCTGGCCGCGGTGCCGTGGCGGGGGCAATGGTTCGCGGCGAAGGCGGTCGCCGTCGCCGTTCCGGTGCTGGGGGTGGGGCTGGTCACCGGTGGTGTGAGCCTGGTGGTCGGGGAGGCGGCGCTGGGGGCGGATGCGGACGGGCTCACGTGGAGCGAAGAGGTGCGTGGAGTCGTCGGCTGTGCGGTCTATCTGACGCTGATGGCTCTGCTGGCGGCGGGCCTGACCGCCGTGCTGCGCAGCGGTGTCGCGACACTGAGCGTCCTGATCCCGTTCCTGCTCATCGTCTCGTTCGTGGTCGGGGACATGTCCGGCACGGTGGCGGACGTCCTGCCGGACCGGGCGGGCCAGGCGGTTCTCCACGCGGAAGGGGGCGGTTTCCTCGGACCGTGGGGCGGGCTCGCGGTGACGGCGTCGTGGGCGGGAGCCGCGCTGGTGGCGGGAGCGTGGAGCGTTCGACGCCGGGACGCCTGACGCCTCACCAATTGTCAGTGGTGGCGGCAATACTGGATCACATGGACATCGTGAGGGACCTCGCCGTGCTCGACCTGCTGTGTGTCCAGGACTTCCCCACGGAGCACGGCAGGACGGAGATGGGCTGCGGCGGGCCCGGATACTTCATGGTCCCCTTAGGGCCGGTCACCTGGCCGAGCCCGGAGGACATGTACGCCTACGAGGTGGCGATGATCGAGCGGCTCAACGAACGCCTGGGCACGCACGACCATCGGGGGACGACGACGCTCCGGGAACGCCTCATACGCGGCGAGGAGATAGCCGAGCCCTGGGCGCGGCTCAGTGTGCTGGCGGACGACCTGCGCACCTGGCCGGCCGGCCGGACCGGGCGCTGGATCACCCTGACCGTCTCCGACCGGGAGGACGCCGACTCGGCCCGACTGCTCGCCGCGGTCACCGACGCCGAAGGGCCCTGACCGGCTGACCCTCCGCCGCCACCCGGAGCCTCGCGAACTCCTCGGCCATCGTCTGCGCCGTCCAATGCGCGTTCAGCCCGCTCGGATTCGGCAGCACCCACACGCGCGTGTCCCCGATCACCCGGTCCTGCGGCCCCACCCGGGCCTTGCGGTCGTCGAAGGCCGCCCGGTACGCGGTCACCCCCACCACCGCCAGCCAGCGGGGCCTCAGCCGCGCCACCTTCAGCGCCAACTGCCGCCCGCCCTCCCGGTACTCCTCCGCGCTCAGCTCGTCCGCCCGCGCGGTCGCCCGCGCCACGACGTTCGTGATGCCGAGACCGTGCGACAGCAACTCCCCCTGCTCCGCAGGCTTCAGCAGCCGGGGAGTGAAGCCCGACAGATGCAGCACCGGCCAGAAGCGGTTGCCGGGGCGGGCGAAGTGATGGCCCGTCGCCGCCGTCATCAGGCCGGGGTTGATGCCGCAGAACAGGACATGGAGGCCGTCGGCGACCACGTCCGGGACGAGACGGTCGCGCGCGGCCTCCAGTTCTTCCTGGGTGAAGCGGGTCAGAGGATCGCCCCCGGCGTGTAGCCCGCGGCCTCCGGGTGCTGCTTGAGGATCTCCTCGACGCGGCCGACGACCGCGGCGACCTGGGCGGCCGCGGCGCCGGTGAAGGACAGCTTGTCGGCCATCAGCGTGTCCAGCTGGGCGCGGTCGAGGGGGATGCGCTCGTCGACGGCCAGCTTGTCGAGCAGTTCGTTGCGCTCGGCGCCCTGCTCGCGCATCGCCAGCGCGGAGGCGACGGCGTTCTCCTTGATGGCCTCGTGCGCGACCTCGCGGCCCACACCGGCACGCACCGCGCCCATGAGGACCTTGGTCGTGGCGAGGAAGGGAAGGTAGCGGTCCAGCTCGCGCGCGACCACCGCGGGGAACGCGCCGAACTCGTCCAGGACCGTCAGGAACGTCTCCAGCAGGCCGTCCAGCGCGAAGAACGCGTCCGGCAGGGCCACCCGGCGCACCACCGAGCAGGAGACGTCTCCCTCGTTCCACTGGTCGCCCGCCAGCTCGCCGGTCATGGAGGCGTAGCCGCGCAGGACGACCATGAGGCCGTTGACGCGTTCGCAGGACCGCGTGTTCATCTTGTGCGGCATCGCGGAGGAGCCGACCTGGCCCGGCTTGAAGCCCTCGGTCACCAGCTCGTGCCCGGCCATCAGCCGGATCGTCTTGGCGAGCGAGGAGGGAGCGGCGGCCAGCTGGACGAGGGCGGTGACGACCTCGTAGTCCAGTGAGCGCGGGTAGACCTGGCCGACCGAGGTGAACGCCTGCGAGAAGCCGAGGTGTCCGGCGATCCGGTTCTCCAGCTCGGCGAGCTTGGCCGCATCGCCGCCCAGCAGGTCCAGCATGTCCTGCGCCGTGCCGACCGGGCCCTTGATGCCGCGCAGCGGGTAACGGCCCAGCAGCTCCTCGACCCTGCCGTACGCCACGAGCAGTTCGTCGGCGGCCGTGGCGAACCGCTTGCCCAGCGTGGTGGCCTGCGCGGCGACGTTGTGCGAGCGGCCGGCCATGACCAGCTCGCCGTACTCGCCGGCCAGCTTGCCCAGGCGGGCGAGGACGGCCACGGTACGGTCGCGCATCAGCTCCAGCGACAGCCGGATCTGCAACTGCTCCACGTTCTCCGTGAGGTCGCGCGAGGTCATGCCCTTGTGCACGTGCTCATGCCCGGCGAGGTCGTTGAACTCCTCGATCCGCGCTTTCACGTCGTGCCTCGTGACCTTCTCGCGCTCGGCGATGGAGGCCAGGTCGACGGTGTCGAGGACGCGCTCGTAGTCGGCGATCGCCGCGTCCGGCACCTCGATGCCGAGGTCCTTCTGGGCCCGCAGCACGGCGAGCCAGAGCTGCCGCTCCAGCTTCACCTTCTGCTCGGGCGACCAGAGCGTGGCGAGCTCGGCGGAGGCGTAGCGTCCGGCGAGGACGTTCGGGATGCGGGGCTTGGCGGGAGCGGAAGTCACGTGGATGGATTCTACTGGCGATTCGTGCAGGCCAGCGCCGCGGCCCATTTCGTCGGATGCTACGAGACCGGCGTCACGGTGCGGCATCGGCGAGTTCCGCCAGCACGTCCGCGTGGCACAGCTCGGGCGCGCACCAGCAGGCCAGCGTGCGGCCGTGCAGCTCCGGCACCAGGTCCAGCAGCTCGGGACGCTCCAGCAGATACGCCCGGTACATCGCCATCACCTCCGCGCGGGTGCCGTCCCGGCGGCGCTCGGAGGTGTCGTACGCGAAGGGGTTGGATAGCGGGTGCCGGGGCAGGTCCCAGCCGCCCAGGGTCCAGCGGCGGCCGACGTAGACGACGCCGTCGGGGGCGAGTTCCAGCCGGGGGCCGAAGTCGTGGATGCGGCCCCTGAGGTTGATCACTCGCGTCACCATGAGCGTCTACGCCACCGGGCCCTCGTAGGGCAGCAGGTCCGGGCGCTTGGCGGGGCGGCCGTCGCCCGAGGAGCGGCCCGTCAGGCGGCGGCCGATCCACGGCAGCAGGTGCTGCCGGGCGAACCGCGCGTCCGCGATGCGCCGGGCGAGCCAGCCGGGCGGCACGGTGGCCGGCACCGGCGTGCGCCACTCGGTGTCCTCGGGGTCGTAGCCGAGCGCCTGCCAGACCGCCTCGGCGACCCTGCGGTGCCCCTCGGCCGTCAGGTGCAGCCGGTCCACGTCCCACAGCCGCGGATCGCTGAGCGAGGGCGCCCCGTACAGGTCGACGACCAGGGCGCCGTGCCGTGCGGCCAACTCGTCGATGGTGGCGAACAGCTCCTCCATGCGCGGCCGGAACCGCTCCAGGACCGGGCCCTGCCGGCCGGGGCTGCGCATCAGCACCAACTGCTCGCAGGACGGCGCCAGCCGCTCCACCGCCTCCGTCAGCAGCCCTCGGACCCGGCCCATGTCGCACTTGGGCCGCAGGGTGTCGTTGAGGCCGCCGACCAGGGTGATCACATCGGGCCGCATGGCCGCCGCCACGTCGACCTGCTCCTCGACGATCTGCCCGATCAGCTTGCCGCGCACGGCGAGGTTGGCGTACCGGAAACCGGGGGTCACCGCGGCCATCCGGCCGGCCAGGAGATCGGCCCAGCCCCGGTAGGAGCCGTCCGGGAGGAGGTCCGACATGCCCTCGGTGAAGGAGTCGCCGACCGCGACGAGGCTGGTGTATGTGGGGTTCTTCTGCATGGCGGTTGAGATGGTAACCCGCTTGCCATACCCGTCGGTCGGTCGGCCTCCCGGTGCCCATGGGTCAAGCGGGCTGTCCGAACAGCTCCCGCAGCACGTCCTCCATGGTCACCAGCCCCTCCAGCCGCCCGTCGTCACCGAGCACGGCGGCGAGATGGGTACGGCTGCCGCGCATCGCCGTCAGGACGTCGTCCAGCGGGGTGGCCGCCCGTACGCGCGCGATGGGCCGCATGTCGCGCACCCGGAACGGCACGTCCCGGCCGACGGCGTCCAGGGCGTCCTTCACATGGAGATAGCCGGTGATCCGGCGGCTCTCGTCGACGACCGGGAAGCGGGAGAAGCCCGACTCGGCCGACAGCCGCTCCAGCTCCTCCGGAGTGACCCCCACGCGCGCGTAGACGACGCGTTCCAGCGGCAGGACGACATCGCGCACCGGACGCCGGCCCAGTTCCAGGGCGTCGTTCAGCCGCTCCAGCGCACGGTCGTCGATCAGACCCGCCGCGCCCGAGTCCCGCACGATGCGGGCCAGCTCGGCGTCCGAGAAGGTCGCCGCGACCTCGTCCCTGGCCTCCACCCGCAGCAGCCGTAGCAGGGCGTTGGCGAAGGCGTTGATCGTGAAGATCACCGGACGCAGGGCGCGGGACAGGGCGACCAGCGGCGGCCCGAGCAGCAGCGCGCTGCGCACCGGCTCGGCGAGCGCGACGTTCTTCGGCACCATCTCGCCGAGCAGCATGTGCAGATAGGTCGCCAGGGTGAGCGCGATCACGAAGGACACCGCGTGTCCCGCGCCCTTGGACACGCCCACGGCGTGGAACACCGGCTCGAGCAGATGCGCGATGGCCGGCTCGGCGACGACACCGAGGACCAGGGTGCACAGCGTGATGCCGAGCTGGGCCGCCGCCAGCAGCGCGGACACGTGCTCCAGACCCCACAGCACGCTCCTGGCCCGCCGGTCGCCCTCCTCGGCGTGCGGTTCGATCTGGCTGCGGCGCACCGAGATCAGCGCGAACTCGGCGCCGACGAAGAAGGCGTTGACGACGAGCGTCAGCAGGCCGATCAGCAGCTGTACGGCGGTCACTTCCCACCCTCCTCGACGGTTCGGTCGGCGCTGTCGTCGAACGGCGCGTGCAACAGCACCCGCGCGGCCCGGCGCCCCGAGGCGTCCACCACGTCCAGCCGCCATCCGGCGACGTCGACGGTGTCGCCGGTGGCCGGGATGCGGCCGAGCTCGCTCGCGACGAGGCCGGCCAGCGTCTCGTACGGCCCCTCGGGCGCCCGGAGTCCGACACGGGCGAGCTGGTCGACGCGGGCGGAGCCGTCGGCCGAGTACAGGGCTCGGCCGTCGTCGTCGCTGCCCGCCGGGGCGAGGTCGGGTGTCTCGTGCGGGTCGTGCTCGTCGCGCACCTCGCCGACGACCTCCTCGACGATGTCCTCCAGGGTGGCCACGCCGGCGGTGCCGCCGTACTCGTCGATCACGACGGCCATGGTCCGCTTGCCGGACAGCCGGTCGAGCAGCCGGTCGACGGTGAGTGTCTCCGGGACGAGCAGCGGCTCGCGCATGATCTCGGAGACGGGTGCGCGCAGACGACGGTCGGCGGGTATCGCCAGCACGTCCTTGATGTGCGCGATGCCGACGACCGAGTCGAGGCCGCCGCGGTGGACGGGGAAGCGGGACAGCCCGGTCGCGCGGGTCGCGTTGGCCACGTCCTCGCAGGTGGCCTGCGCGTCCAGGGCGACGACTTGCACGCGCGGGGTCATCACGTTCTCCGCCGTCAGGTCGGCGAGGTTCAGGGTCCGCACGAACAGCTCCGCGGTGTCCGCCTCCAGGGCCCCTTCCCGCGCGGAGTGCCGGGCCAGCGCGGCCAGCTCCTGGGGGCCGCGCGCCGAGGCCAGCTCCTCGGCGGGCTCCAGGCCGAAGCGGCGCACCACGCGGTTGGCCGTGTTGTTGAGGTGGGTGATGAAGGGCCGGAAGGCCGCGCTGAACCAGCGCTGGGCATTGCCCACCCGCTTGGCCATGGCCAGCGGCGAGGAGATGGCCCAGTTCTTCGGCACCAGCTCGCCGACGACCATCAGAAAGACGGTCGACAGCGCCGTACCGAGCACCAGGGCGATCGAGTCGGCCGCGGAGCGCGACAGGCCCAGCGCCTGGATCGGGCCCGCGATCAGTTTGGCGATGGACGGTTCGGCGAGCATGCCGACGACCAGGTTGGTGACGGTGATGCCGAGCTGGGCGCCGGAGAGCTGGAACGTCAGGTGCCGTACGGCCTTCAGGGCGCCCGAGGCGCCCCGCTCGCCGCGCTCCACGGCCCGCTCCAGTTCGCCCCGATCGACCGTGGTCAGGGAGAACTCGGCCGCGACGAAGGCGCCGCAGGCGAGCGAGAGCAGGATCGCCACCAGCAGCAGGAGCACTTCGGTCATCGGGTCACCTCCGTCCCATCGTCGGGCAGGGCGGGGAGGATCGCGCGATGTCGGA
Organism: Streptomyces sp. NPDC006476; assembly: GCF_040612015.1. Classification (NCBI taxonomy): domain Bacteria; kingdom Bacillati; phylum Actinomycetota; class Actinomycetes; order Kitasatosporales; family Streptomycetaceae; genus Streptomyces; species Streptomyces sp. NPDC006476. The sequence goes on from NZ_JBEXPK010000039.1 coordinate 33,983, forward strand.
CACTGCGCGTGCTACTGGGGGGCTCGCCCATGGGCGGACGCTCACACCTTTCATGCAGGACCGGGTGGTCCCCGATGCGAGGACCGAAGGGTCCTCCCATGGTAAAGGATGGGCAAAGCGCATCAGTCGGCGAAGGGCTTCACCCAGCGCCGCCACTGCTCCTGCGGCTCGTACCCGGCCGCGCGCCAGGCGTGGTGCGCCGTCTCGTTGCGGACCAGCACCATCGCGTCCCCGCGCCGCCCGCCGAGCCGTACGAACCGCTCCTCGGCCGCCGCCAGCAGCGCCGAGCCGATGCCCTGCCGGCGCCGCCGAGGATGCACCGCCAGCCGGTACAGATGGCAGCGCCAGCCGTCGAAGCCCGCGATGACGGTGCCGACCAGTTCGCCGTCCTGCTCGGCCAGGATCAGCGCCTCGGGGTCACGGCCGACCAGGCGCTCCACGCCGTCCCGGTCGTCGCTGATGCTGGTGCCCTCGGCGGCCGTCTTCCAGAAGGCGAGGACGGTGTCGAGGTCGTCGGATGTCGCGGCTCGTGTGCGCGGTTCAGTCATACGGCGATCCCAGCACCGGCGGCCGGCCGGGACACGGAATTCCAGCATCCGGACGCTCAGGACGGAGGCTCCTTCAGTCATGGGCGATGGCCGCCAGCACGTTCATGCGGGACGCACGCAACGCGGGCAGCAGGGCCGCCACGACACCCACCACCGCCGAGCCGATCACCACCGCGACGATCGTGCCCCAGGGGATCGCCAGCGCCTTCATGCCCTGCAGGGCCAGCACCTGCTGGGTGCACACGCCCCACACCAGACCGAGCGCGAGCCCGAGCACCGCGCCGAAGACCGCGATCACCACCGACTCCAGCCGGATCATCCGCCGCAACTGGCGCCGGGCGAGCCCGATGGCACGCAGCAGCCCGATCTCCCGGGTGCGCTCCACCACCGACAGGGCGAGCGTGTTGACCACGCCGAGCACCGCGATGATGATCGCCAGTCCGAGCAGCGCGTACACCAGGTAGAGCAGCACGGCGATCTGGTCGTGGATCAGCTTCTTGTAGTCGGCCTGGTCGCGGACCTGGACCTGCGGATAGGGCTTGAGTGTGGTCTCCAGGTTCCTGCGCAGCTGGTCGGCGCCGGTGCCGGCGGCCTTGTCGACGTAGAGCACGGTGTCCTGCCCGCCCGGCACGTACTTCTCCACTGTGGCGATGCCGAAGTACAGCCCGCCCTGGGTGCCGAATCCGCTGGAGCCCTCCTGGTTGGTCAGGGCGCCGACCCGGACCCGGGTGGTCTGCCGGCCGGGGAACTCGACGGGCAGCACGCTGCCCAGCCGTACGTGGTGGTCGTCGGCGAACTTCGCGTCCATGGCGATGCCGCCGTCGGCCAGCGCGGACGCCGTGTCGCCCCGGGTGTAGGTGATGTGCGCGACGTCGTCGAGTCTCGGGTCGAAGCCCGCGGCCGTCGTCTCGACGCGTTTGCCGTCCGGCAGCCGTACCGCGACGGCCGTGAAGCGCTCCCGGACGACGAGACGGACGCCGTCCGTCGCCCGTACCTTGTCGGTGATCTCCTGGTTGAACGGCATGAAGTTGCTGTTCTGCACCATGAAGTCGGCGCCGAGCGTCTTGTCGATCTGCCGGTCGAAGGACTTGGACATCGAGGCGCTGGCCACCGACATCCCGCCCACCAGGGCGAGGCCCACCATGAGCGCGGCCGCGGTGGCGCCGGTACGGCGGGGATTGCGCAGGGCGTTGCGCTGGCTCATCCGGCCGACCGAGCCGAACAGCGCGGGGAAGGCCCCGCCCAGCACCCGGATCATCGGCCGGACCAGAAGCGGTCCGGCGATCACGGTCGCGATGAGCGTCAGGACCACGCCGAGCCCCAGCAGGGAGGCCGCCGAGGCGGTCCTCGAGGACGCGGCGCAGCCCGCCAGCGCGGCCACGCCGAGGACCCCGACGACGGACCCGGCCATGGCACGCACCTTCAGGGGACGCCCGACGCCCGCCACCTCGGCGTCCGCCAGCGCCGCCATCGGGGACACACCGGCGGCCCGCCGTGCCGGGAGGTAGGCCGCGACGAAGGTGACGCCGACCCCGACGACGTACGCGGCGACCGGTGTCGCCCAGCCCACGACCATCTCGGCCGTCGTGAGGTTCATGCCGAAGGTGCCCATCAGCTTGATCAGCCCGGCGGCGAGCCCGATCCCGGCCGCCAGGCCCAGCGTCGAGCCGACCAGGCCCAGCAGCACCGCCTCGGTGAGCACGGAGCGGCGGACCTGCCGCCGGTCGGCGCCCAGGGCGCGCAGCAGCCCGAGTTCACGGGTGCGCTGGGCGATCAGCATGGAGAAGGTGTTGACGATCAGGAAGACGCCGACCAGGACCGCGATGCCCGCGAAGCCGAGCATCACGTACTTGATGACGTCGAGGAAACCGCCCAGTTGCGCCGCCGAGGACTTGGCCTGCTCACCCGCCGTCCGCACGTCGTAGTCGCGGGTGCCGGTCACAGCGGTGACGCGCTGCTTGAGCTGGGGGTCGGTCACGCCCTTCGCGGCGAACACGGAGATGCTCGTGGCCCGGTCGGGGGAGCCGAGCAGCTTGGCGGCGGCCACCTGGGGGTCGAGGTAGACCAGGGCGGCGCCCGGGTTGGTGGTGGTGAAGGTGGCGATCCCGACGACCCGGACGCGGAAGGTGCCCGGCTGGGCCATCACGGTGAGCGGGTCGCCGATCCGCACGTGCTTCTTGTCGGCGGTGTCCGCGTCGAGCAGCGCCTCGCCCGCGCCGTGCGGGGCGTGACCGGAGGTCAGCCGTACGGGGCTGCGGTCGGTCAGGTACCAGTCCGTGGCGATGGTGGGTGCGCCGGTGGTGGGTCCCACCGACTTGTCGTGCCGGTCGACGATCGTGACGTTCTGGACGCCCACCTCCGCGTGGGTCGACCCGACCCCGTCGACCCGCGCCAGCCGCCGCGCCAGCTCGGCGGGCACGGTCCGGGTCTCGCCCGTGGGCACGGAGGACTTCAGGTCCTCCTTGGGCGAGACGGTGACGTCGGCGGCGGTGGAGTGGAAGAGCCGGTCGAAGGTGCGGGTCACCGTGTCCGAGAAGATCAGGCTGCCCGCGACGAACGCCACGGACAGGATGATCGCGAGCGCCGAGAGCAGCAGCCGGCCCTTGTGCGCGAGGAAGCTCCGCAGCGTCGCCCTGAGCACCGGCCTACTCCCGTCCGTCCGTGTCCGCGCCCTCGTCCTTGTCGCCGACCTGGCTGCGGATGACGTCGAACCGCTTCATCCGCTCCAGTACGGCCTCCGCCGTGGGCCGCTCCATCTCGTCCACGATGCGCCCGTCGCCGAGGAACAGCACCAGGTCGGAGTGGGCGGCGGCCCCCGGGTCGTGGGTCACCATGACGACGGTCTGCCCCAGCTCGTCGACGGCCTGGCGCAGGAACGCGAGCACCTCCAGGCCGGCCCGCGAGTCCAGGTTGCCGGTCGGCTCGTCGGCGAAGATCAGCTCGGGCCGCGAGGCCAGCGCCCGTGCGCACGCCACACGCTGCTGCTGGCCGCCGGACAGCTGCGAGGGCCGGTGCTTGAGCCGGTCCCGCAGACCGAGGGTGTCGATGACCTGGTCCAGCCACTTCTCGTCCGGCTTCTTGCCGGCGATGTCCATGGGCAGGGTGATGTTCTCGGCCGCGTTGAGCGTCGGGATGAGGTTGAACGACTGGAACATGAACCCGATCCGGTCCCGCCTGAGCCGGGTCAGCTCGCGCTCCTTCAGTCCCGTGATCTCGGTGTCACCGAGCCACACCTGACCCGCCGAGACCGTGTCCAGGCCCGCGAGGCAGTGCATCAGCGTGGACTTGCCGGAGCCCGAGGGGCCCATGACGGCGGTGAAGCGGCCGCGCGCGATGTCCACGTCCACCGAGTCCAGGGCCAGCACCGTCGTCTCGCCCGAGCCGTACGCCTTGGTCAGCCCGTGGGCGCGGGCCGCGATCCCGTCGGCCGGCGCCTGGCCGGGGGCGTGCTCCGCAGCAGATGTGGACAAGGCCGCTTCCTCCTCAGGACGTGTCGACTCCCGCGTCCCGGCCGAGCGTAGTGTGATCCCGCCCACACCCGGTATCCCCCTTGCGGTCGGGCCGGTCTCCACCCCAGGTCGGGCCCCCGATACCGGTGTAAGGGGCATCCTCCACCCTGGGCAGGAGGGGCACGTGCCTCTTGCCGCGCTAGCGCCTCGGCGCTAGCTTCGAGGTATGGCGAAGACGCAACTGAACGTGAGAGTGGACGAGGGCACCGCCCGCGCCGCCCGCGAGCGCGCCCTGGCCCGCGGGATGAGCGTCAACCGCTACATAGAGGAACTGGTCAGACAGGACACCGGCGAAGTGGGGCACACCTTCGTCGAGGCCGCGGCCGACTTCATGAAGCAGTACGAGTCGGTCTTCGCGGACGAGTTCGACGGGGAGAACGAGGGCACGCGCGAAGGTCGCCGCTGATCCCTTGAGCAACCTCAGAATCGACCTTGCCTGGCTTCTCATGCTCGCCGAACAGAACACCCCGGGGGATCCCCAGGTCACCGACTGGGGCGCCCTCGTCGCGGCCGTCGCCCGCCACGAGGCGGAGATATTCGACGTGCCCGTCTACGACAGCCCGCACGCGCGCGCCGCCTCCCTGCTCCAACTCCTCATCCACGTCCCGGCGCTGGAGCGTTCCAACGCCCTGTTCGCCTCGGCCGTCGCCTACGCCTATCTCGTCGCCAGCGGCCTGAAGGTGGCCACCTCGCCCGTGCAGGTCCGCGAGCTGGCCCGGCTGGTCAAGAGCGGCGAGGCGACGGTGTACGACATCGCCGCCGAGCTGCGTCAGTGGACGGTCTGATCACGTGTCCGCGGCCGCTTCCTCGGCCGCGGGCCGCCAGGCCGTGCCCAGCACGCAGTACGAGGTGGGCAGGGTCGGTCCGGACTCCGGCATCAGCAGCCGCCGGTAGGGGCCGAGTTCGAACCCGGCGGCGCGCAGGGCGGCGACCGGGTCGCGGGCGAGGTGACAGCCGCCGTTGAGCGGCGGCCACAGTGTGCGGTCCAGGAGCCGCTGGGTGAGGGTCATCGCCGGACCGCCACCCCGGCCGTGCTCGAAGAACCGCACGACTCCACCGGGCCGCAGCACCCGCCGAACCTCGCCCAGCGCCCGCGGCACGTCCCGCACGCTGCACAGCACCAGCGAGACCACCGCCGCGTCGAAGGCCTCGCTCTTGACCGGCAGCGCCTCCGCGGCGGCCGGCACGACGTCGACCGGCACCTCGGCGCGCAGGGCGTTCTCGACCGCCAACTGCCGCAGGCTGCGCTCCGGTTCGAGCGCGACCACCTCCGACACGGTGCTCGGATAGTGCGCGAAGTTGAGCCCGTTCCCCGCGCCGATCTCGATGACGCGGCCCGACAGCCCCGCCAGCAGCCGGTCACGGATCGCGCCCATCCCCATCCGGGTCTCGGCCGAGACACTGACCCGGGCGTAGTAGCGGGCGAACAGCGGGTGGTGCACGGGATCCCGGGCCGTCTTCACGGAGCCGGAGCCGGGGGAGCGTAGCGGCATGGGGACCTCCTCCGCAGGACGGGCCTTAGGGCGATTGTCCCCCGAACGGGCCCCGTGCACCCCTCTGTGGCGGGTCACCGGACGAAGTCGCGGCCCCGATCCCCTACGGCTGGGGCGCCTCCCGCCTCCGGAACATCTCCGCGTCCCAGGTGCCGTCCAGCCGTGACGCGAGCCAACCCGGTGCCTTCGCGCGGAAGTCGGCCGGGGCGAGGGAGCCCGCGCCCATGGGGAGGGCGCCCAGCAGCGGTGCTCCGGCGACGTCCGGCAGGTCGGTGATGTTGCAGCGCATCGCCAGATCGGGCGAGTCCGGCCAGCCGCCGATGACGACGCCGAGCAACTCCACGCTCCGGCGCCGCAGTTCACGCGCCGTCAGTTCCGTCGTGTTGAGGGTGCCGAGACCGGCCGTCGCCACCACCAGCACCGGCGCCCGCAGCAGTTGCGCCGTGTCCGCCAGGGTCCCGCCCGCCTCGTCGAACCGCACGAGCAGTCCGCCGGCGCCCTCCACGAGCACCAGATCGTGCTCGGCGGCCAGCTTGGCGGCGGCCTCGGCGACGTCCTGCGGACGCACCGGCGTCATCCCGGCCCGCCGCGCGGCCGTCGCCGGCGCCAACGGCTCGGGAAAGCGGGCCAGTTCGGCCGCCGTCAGGTCGCCCGCCAGCCGGGCCACCTCGTCCGCGTCCCCGCGCTCGTCCGGCCGTACCCCCGTCTGCGCGGCCTTCAGTACCGCCACCGAGCGGCCGGCGGCGACCGCGGCGGCGGCGACCGCGGCCGTCGTGATCGTCTTGCCGACCTCGGTCCCCGTGCCCGTGATCACCAGTACCGGCATCTCAGCCCTCCCGCGCCGCCGCGCACACCGCGCGCGCGATCCGTGCCACGTCCGCGTCCCCGGTGACGTACGGCGGCATCGTGTAGACCAGATCGCGGAAGGGCCGCAGCCACACGCCCTCGCGCACGGCCGCCTCCGTGGCGGCCTTCATGTCGACGGCGTGGTCCAGCTGTACGACCCCGATGGCGCCCAGGACCCGTACGTCCCGCACACCCGGAAGCTCACGCGCCGGTTCCAGACCCTCCCGGAGCCCCGCCTCGATGCGCTTGACCTCCGCGAGCCAGTCCTGGCCGAGCAGCAGCCCGATCGAGGCGCAGGCGACGGAGGCGGCCAGCGGGTTGCCCATGAAGGTCGGCCCGTGGGCGAGCACCGGGACCTCGCCCCGCGAGATGCCGTCGGCGACCCGCGCGGTGCACAGGGTCGCCGCCATGGTCAGGTAGCCGCCGGTCAGCGCCTTGCCGACACACATCACGTCCGGAGTGACGGCCGCGTGCTCCGCCGCGAACAGGGCGCCCGTCCGGCCGAAACCGGTCGCGATCTCGTCAAAGACCAGCAGCACGTCGTGCGCGTCGCACGCCTCGCGCAGCACCCGCAGATAGGTGGGGGAGTGGAACCGCATCCCGCCCGCGCCCTGCACCACAGGCTCGACGATCACGGCGGCCAGCTCGTCGGCGTGCTCGGCGATGGAGGAGCGCAGACGCTCGGCGTACGCCTCCTCGTACTCGGCCGGAGGCGGGTCGACGAACACCTGGCGCGGCAGCACCCCGGTCCACAGCTCGTGCATCCCGCCCTCGGGATCGCACACCGACATCGGCTGCCAGGTGTCGCCGTGGTAACCGCCGCGCCAGGTCAGCAGCCGCTGTTTCGCGGGCCGACCGAGGGAACGCCAGTACTGCAGGCACATCTTGACCGCGACCTCGACCGACACCGAGCCGGAGTCGGCGAGGAAGACATGCTCCAGACCGTCAGGAGACATGTCGACAAGGAGCTTCGCGAGGCGTACGGCGGGCTCGTGGGTGAGCCCGCCAAACATCACATGGCTCATCCGGCCGAGCTGCTCGCGCGCGGCCTCGTTGAGCACCGGGTGGTTGTAGCCGTGGATCGCCGACCACCAGGACGACATGCCGTCGACCAGCTCGCCCGAGCCGTCCGCCATCCGCAGCCGTACCCCGCTCGCCGACTCCACGACGAGCGGTTCGGCCCGGCCGGGCATCGGCCCGTAGGGATGCCAGACGTGCCGCCGGTCCAGCTCCAGCAGCTCGGGGACGGGCAGGTCAGGCATTGGGCGCGAGGTCCGTCCCGGCACCGCGGCGGCGCACGGCGACCAGGTCGGTGCGGGGCTCCGCCGCGACCGCCGCCGTACCGCACACCCCGCCGGCCTCGTGCGAGCCGCACCCGGCGCCGTCGTGGGAGCCGCAGCCCGCGCTCTCGTGCGAGCCGCAGCTGCCGCCGACCGTCACCCGGTGCTCCGGCAGGGTCACCTGGTCGGTGCCCTCCACCTCGAACCCGGCGTCCGCGATCATCTCCAGGTCGGCCTGGCCGGCCTGGCCCTCGGTGGTCAGGTAGTCACCGAGGAAGATCGAGTTGGCCAGGTTCAGCGCGAGCGGCTGCTGGGTGCGCAGATGGACCTCGCGGCCGCCCGCGATGCGCACCTCGATGTCCGGGCAGACGAACCGCACCATCGCCAGGATGCGCAGACAGCGCTGCGGGGTGAGGTGCCACTCCTTGGCCAGCGGGGTGCCCTCGACCGGGATCAGGAAGTTGACCGGAACGGAGTCCGGGTCCAGCTCGCGCAGCGAGAACACGACGTCGACCAGGTCCTCGTCGCTCTCGCCCATGCCGGCGATCAGACCCGAGCAGGCCGACAGACCGGCCGCGTGTGCCTTGGTCACGGTGTCGACGCGGTCGGCGTAGGTGTGCGTGGTCGTGATGTCCCCGTACGTCGACTCCGACGTGTTGAGGTTGTGGTTGTAGGCGTCCGCGCCCGCCTCGCGCAGCCGCTCGGCCTGGCCGTCGGAGAGCAGACCCAGGCAGGCGCACACCTCGACGCCCTCGTTCTGGTCCTTGATCGCCTTGATGGTGCCCGCGACCCGGTCGATGTCCCGGTCGGTCGGACCGCGCCCGGACGCCACCAGGCACACCCGCTTGGCGCCGCCCGCCAGGCCGGCCGCCGCGGCCTTGGAGGCCTCGTCCGGCTTGAGCCAGGTGTACTTGAGGATGCCCGTGTCGGACCCGAGGCGCTGGGAGCAGTAGGAGCAGTCCTCGGGACACAAGCCGGACTTGAGGTTGACGAGGTAATTCAGTTTCACCCGCCGGCCGAACCAGTGCCGGCGCACCTTTCCGGCCGCGGCTACCACGTCGAGCAGGTCGTCGTCGGAAGTGGCGAGGACGGCCAGAGCTTCCTCGCGGGTCGGCAGCTCGCGCCGAAGCCCCTTGTCCACCAGCGTGTTCAGCAGGTCCATGAGAGCCGATCCTGTCTTACCGACCCGTCCCGGGCCAAGGAGAGATTGAACAAGAGCCGGACTTCGCCGTGTGTGGATTGCCACACCATGGGGTGCGGCCCGTGCGATTAGTGTCTGTCCACTGCCTACAAAATCCCCGGAGGAGCCATGGCGTTCGGCTGGATCGACGAGCAGGCGGAGCTGCGCCGCCGCGCCGGACTCGTACGGACCCTGCGGCCACGCCCGGCCGACTCGCCGCTGCTGGACCTCGCGAGCAACGACTACCTGGGACTGGCGCATCACCCCGAGGTCGTAGAAGGGGCGGCCGCGGCGGCGCACACCTGGGGCGGCGGCTCGACCGGTTCCCGGCTCGTCACCGGCACCACGGAACTGCACACCGAGCTGGAACGGGAGCTGGCCGGTTTCTGCGGGTTCGAGGCGGCACTGGTCTTCTCCTCCGGCTACGCGGCCAACCTGGCCGCTGTCACCGCGCTGGCCCCGCACGGCTCGCTGATCGTCTCCGACGCGGGCAACCACGCCTCGCTGATCGACGGCTGCCGACTGGCCCGGGGCGTCACCCAGGTGGTGCCGCACTCCGACCCGGAGGCGGTGCGCAAGGCGCTGCGGACGGGTGAGGGCCCCGCAGTCGTCGTGTCCGACACGGTGTTCTCCGTCGACGGCGACGCCGCTCCGCTGGACGCGTACGCCGCCGCCTGCCGGGAGCGCGGCGCCGGTCTGGTGGTCGACGACGCCCACGGACTCGGCGTCCTGGGCGACGGCGGCCGGGGTGCCGCGCAGGCGGCGGGCCTGGCGGGCGCCGAGGACGTGGTGGTCACGGTCACGCTGTCCAAGTCGCTCGGCAGCCAGGGCGGAGCGGTCCTGGGCCCGGCCCGGGTCATCGACCATCTGGTCAACGCGGCCAGGACGTTCATCTTCGACACGGGCCTCGCCCCCGCGGCGGCGGGCGCGGCACTTGCGGCGCTCAGGCTGCTGCGCCGTGAGCCGGAACGGGCGGCACGGGCCCGTGAGGTGGCCGCCGAACTGCACGCACGGCTGACCGCCGCGGGCCATGAGGCGGTACGTCCCGACGCCGCGGTCGTCTCGGTGCGCGCGCCGTCCCCGGAGGGGGCCGTGCGGTGGGCGGCCGACTGCCGTACGGCAGGCCTCGCCGTGGGCTGTTTTCGTCCTCCTTCCGTGCCCGACGGCATCTCCCGGCTCAGGCTCACCGCCCGCGCGGACCTCTCCGAGGCGCAGCTGGAACGCGCTGTGCGGGTGATCGGCGAAACGCGACCATGAGTCGGCGTGGACACGGCCGTGCCTCGTCCGATCAAAACCGATCAGAAACTGTTCGGCAGGTGGTCAGGACCGGAACGCGGCAGTGAAGTCCGTCCAGCTCTCGGGGGAGAAGAGCAGCGCGGGTCCGGCCGGGTCCTTGGAGTCGCGCACCGCGAGCAGCCCGGCCGCCGGGCCGGAGTGCGGCAGCGCCGTCTCGACGCAGTTGTTCGCTCCCGTGCTGTAACTGCTGCGCAGCCACCGCACGCCGTGCAGGTCGGTGCTGGTGGGAAGGGTCCGAGGCAGTGCGGTCATGGGTGCCTCCTCACGCGCCGTCGTCGAGACCGGCGAGGTAATCCAACGAGTCCTCGGGCGAAAGGGCGTGGATCCGAAGGGTGTTGAAGGCCTCCGTATAGGCCTGGAGGTCTTCTTTCCGCTCGAGGTAGAGGCTACTCGTCAAGTGGTCGAGAACAACCACATCCAGATCAGAAGTGCTCGAAAATGAGAAGATTACGAAAGGCCCGGTGATGCCCACATGGGCCCCGGCAGTGAACGGCAGTACCTGGAGCCGCACTTGGGGCAGCCGCGCCGCCTCCATCAGCTGCTGCCGCTGGCGGGCCATGACGTCCGGGCCGCCGATCTCCCGGTGCAGCACCGCCTCGTCGAGGATCGCGCTCAGCTCCAGCGGCGGATCCGACCGCAGCACGTCCTGCCGGGCCAGCCGCACCTCCACCAGCGCGTCCAGCCGCTCGTCGTCCAGACCGCCGACGACGGCCCGGGTCACCGCCCGCGCGTACTCGGGCGTCTGCAACAGCCCGGGCACGACCGAGGTCTCCAGGGTGCGCATCGCGCTCGCCTGGGACTCCAGGCTGATGAAGTCGCGGTAGGTCGGCGGGAGCACCCCCCGGTAGGCGTGCCACCAGTGATGCCGGCCCGCGCCCTCGTCGGTCCCCGCCAACGCCAGCAGCAACTCGCGCAGTTGGGCGTCGGCAACGCCGTAGGCGTCCAGGAGTAACCGCACGTCGGCCGGTTTGACCCCGCTTGAGCCGGTCTCGATACGGCTCACCTTCGACTGGTGCCAGCCCACCAGCCGGGCCGCCTCACCGCTGGTGAGCCCCGCGCTCGTGCGCAACGCACGCAGCTCGGTGCCCAGTTTCCGACGGCGCACCGCGGGACCGTGCAGCATGCGCTACTCCTTACTCCTTCCGGGCCACCCAAATACGGTCTCTCGTCGCAGAGTTCACCGCTTTGAGCGACAGATATATGCATATCTTGGTGGATCGGCACCGTGACCGGCGCGGTAATGGCAGTCTGGCGAAGAAGCACCAGTCCGGGACCGTACTCGAACCATCCGCTCCGTGTCGGACTCCGGTCCCGTGGGAAAGGGACGACGTCGTCATGGCAGACCATCTGGAAGCATCCGTCACTCTGCCGAGCGAGCCGGCCTCGGTCTCCGCGGCCCGCAGCTTTGTCGTCACGACCCTCGTGGAGTGGGGGCTGGGGGCCGACACGGAGATCGCCGACACCATCCGCCTGATCGTCTCCGAACTCGCCACCAACGCGGTACAGCACACCTTCGGTCAGTCCCCCACCTTCACGGTGGACATCCGCCTCGACCGTGACGAACACCTGTCCATCGGGGTCACCGACAGCCATCCGCGCTTCCCCAAGCGGCTGCCGGCCGCCGTGCAGCAGGACAACGGCCGCGGCATGGTGATCATCCGCTGGCTGGCCGCCGAGTGCGGCGGCAGACTGCTGGTCCGGCCCACCAGGGAGGGCGGCAAAACGGTCTCCATCGAGCTCCCCTGGTCCGTACCGGCGCAGCCCGTCACGGCGGGGCAGCAAGAGCCGTAGAAGCCCACGGCGGCGTCTCCACGGCCGGTCCTCACAGCCCCGGCTCTCTCTACGACCGGTGCGCCATCTCCCGGTCCTCCGCGTCCTCGGTCCGCGGCTCCACGGGCCGTGAGCCGGTCTGCGAGCGGGCGGCCCGGCTCACCAGACGCGGCAGCAGCCCCCACAGCCCCACGCACACCAGCAGGGTCGCCGCGCCCGCCGTCAGCCCGCCGGCCAGGTCCGTGGTCACGTCCACCACCAGCAGCACCGATCCGGTGAACGCGAGGACGAGCACCGCCATGCCGACGGTCGCCAGTCGTGAGGAGACCTGCACGATCAGCGGCTTCGCGCCCTTCTGGAAGAGCGAGCGGTGCAGCGCTGCCGGGGCGGTGAACAGCGCGGCGGCGAGGACCGCCAGCAGCAGGGTGGTGACGTACGTGCCGCGCTGGAAGGCGTCGAGGGAGGTGAAGCGCTGGGTGAAGGCCAGGCTGAGCAGGAAGGCGAAGAGGATCTGCACGCCGGTCTGGGTGACGCGCAGCTCCTGCAGCAGCTCGACGAAGTTGCGGTCGGCGCGCTCCAGCGGGGTCTCGTTGCGTGCGGACGGATGGTGGTGGTCCATGGGGTACGGGTAACCATTCCGGTCCCCGTCAGGCCCGTGGGGCGGCGGCGGGTCAGGTCCGACGCCGCCCCACGGGAGAGTCAGCTGACCCGGCCGTACCAGACGCTCCTGGTCCAGATCTTCTGCAGCCTCACCACGTCCCCGGTCTTGGGGGCGTGCCAGATCTTCCCCTTCCCGGCGTAGATGCCCACGTGGTAGACGTTCGACCCCGAGTGGAAGAACACGAGGTCTCCGGCCTTGCGGCTCTTCGCGGAGATGTGGTGGGTCTTGTTGTACTGCTGGGCCGCCGTACGGGGCAGCTTCTTGCCCGCCGCCTTGTACGAGTACAGCGTGAGGCCCGAGCAGTCGAAGCGGCGAGGTCCGGTGGCGCCCCACTTGTACGGGGAACCCTTTTTGGACGCCGCTACCTGAAGCGCCTTCGTCGCCGGCGTCGCGGCCGCGGCGTCGGATGCGACGCCCGGGATCACGACGGAGCCGCCCACGGCGGCCAGGGTGAGAGCCGAGGCCGTACCGGCCCGGACCATCAGCGACGGGACACGATTGAGCGCAGTCATGCGCAACCCTTCGTCAGCCGCCTGTGAAGGATGACCTGTCGGATTCGGGCTGGCGAAGTTGCCCGGCCGCTGACGCGGCTTCACCCCAAGGGCTGCTCGGGCTCGGTCATGGCGTGACCGTCCCGGCGACCCGTCGTGCTTGGGTCCTCCACTCCTGCCGATCCACTTCCTGTCGACCGGTCATCCGGGCGGCGGCAGGACTCGGCGTCCGCCCGGACCGCCCCGCCGTTGTGGCGGGGGCTTGTCGTCAGACAGGGATCTTGACTCACGGATGTCCGAAAATCCCAATGGAATCGGGGGTTTGTGTTGTTACTCACCACTCACCCGTTCGGGTGGACACCCCTGTGTTCGAGGCGGCGTAGACGACCCCGAGGAGGCTCGGACCAGGCATGGAATGTCCCATTCCGCCCTGAGGCTACGCGCGTTGCGCAACTTGAACGGTCGCGAAAAAGGATCCGCGTCTACTCCAAAGGGGGGTACGCCTTTTGGTCCGTTTCAACGCCGGTCCGGACGCCCCGCGACCCGGCCGGGGCGTCCGCACCTCTGGACGCACCTCAACTGGCGGAGTCCGGCGGCACGGTGACCCGGGCCGTGCGCCGCTCCCCGTCCAGCACCCGAAGCGCCCGCCCCAGCGTCTCGGCGTGCAGCTCCGTCTCACCGCGCTGGTGCATCAGGGCGAGCGCGTCGCGCAGTTCGGCCGCCTTGGCCACCAGCGCCTGGGCGGCGCGCAGTCCGCGGTAGGTGTCCCCGTGGTGCGCCGGGTTGATCCGGCCCAGCAGGTCGACGACGTCGAGATAACGGTCGATCAGCTCGCCCTCGGCGCGGGTGAGCGCGGGCAGCGGAGGGAGTTCGGGTGGCAGCACCGGCCGCTCACCTCCCGCTGGGCGGCGCGAGGGTGTCCTTGCGGCTGGGGATGATCCGGTCCACCAGCCCGTACTCCAGGGCACCCTGGGCGTCGAGGATCTTGTCCCGCTCGATGTCCGCGCTCACCTGTTCCGGGCTGCGCCCGGTGTGCCGCACCAGCATCTCCTCCAGCCGGGCCCGCGTCCGGGTCAACTCCGCGGCCTGGATGGCCAGATCGCTGGCCTGACCCTGCACCGGTTCGTAGAGCGCCGGCTGGTGGAGCACCACCCGGGCGCCCGGCAGCGCGGCGCGCTTGCCCGGGGTGCCGGCCGCCAGCAGCACGGCGGCGGACGAACCGGCCTGGCCCAGGCAGACCGTCTCCACGTCGCAGCCGACGTACTGGATCGTGTCGTAGATCGCCGACATCGCGGTGAACGAGCCGCCCGGGGAGTTGATGTACAGCGCGATGTCCCGGTCCGGGTCCTGGTACTCGAGGTGCATGAACTGCGCCATCACGTCGTTCGCCGAGGTGTCGTCGATCTGGGTCCCGAGAAAGACGATCCGCTCCTCCAGCAGCTTCGAGTACGGATCCATCGTCCGGTGCCCGGAGCTCGTGCGTTCGGTGAACTCGGGCAGGACGTAACGGGCGGACGGTCGGGTCATGGCATACCCCTCCTCGCGGCAGAGCGATCTCTCGCTGAGCTGTCTCTGTAAAAAATGTACAGGATGTACGTGACGTTATGATGGGGGTATGGCCTACGAGATTCCGGTGACGCAAGCCAGGGCTGAACTCGCCGACCTGATCAACCGGGTGGTGTACGGCGGTGAGCGCGTCGTCGTGACACGGCACGGCAAGCCCCTCGTCGCCCTGGTCTCCGCCGCCGACCTGGAGCGGCTCGACGCGCTCGACCAGCCCGCCGACGAGCAGGTGATCAGCGCGGTCTCCTCGGTGCGCGAGGTGACGTCCGCTCCCCGCGAACAACAGCGCTTCGGCATCGCCGCGCACCACCGGGGCCCGGGCGCCTCCTAGGGCACGCGAAAGCCTCCTGGGGCACGCGAAAGACCGTGCGCCCCGTCCGCTACGGCGGGGCGCACGGCCGGTTCCGGGGCGCGCGGTCAGCCCACCGGGGCGAGCTCCCGCCCGGTGGTGGCCTCGGTGGCGCGGGTGCGCTTCCTGAGGGCGCTGCCGAGCAGGACCGCGCCCAGGCCCAGCGCGGCCCACCACGTCAGCGTCAGCGCGGGTCCGGCCGCCGCGGCGCCGTCGAAGTACGACACCGAGCGCAGCAGGGTCGCGCTCGCGCCGGGCGGCATCCACTGGCCGATCGTGCCCACCGGCTCGGGCAGCAGCCGTGGCGCCGAGGCCGCGCCCGAGAACGGGTTGCCGAGCAGCATCACCACCCCCGTGCCCAGTGCGATGCCGGCCTGTCCGAGCAGCGCCGAGAGTCCCGCGACCGCGGCGCTCACGGCCAGCGTCGCGAGACCGAGCACACCAGCCTCCGTCCACCAGTCCCCGGTCAGCACCCCGAGCCAGCTGTGCGCGATGCCGGCCGCCACCGCGCCCACCAGGGCGGCGGCACCGACCAGCGCGGCCACGGCACGGACGCCGCGCAGGCCCAGCAGGCTCACCACCGCGCCGGCCGCGATCCCGGCCAGGGCGAGCGGCAGCACGCTGGAGTTCAGGACCGCGCCACGCGGGTCCTTCGCCGGGGTGGGAACCACGTCCACGGTCCGGATCGGGGTGTCTGCCGGTGCCTGCCGGGCCACCGCCTGCTGCAGCAGTTGCGCGGCCACCGGGCTCGCGGCCGAGGCGGTCAGCAGCTCCGGGCCCCGGGGGGTGACGGCGACCGCTCCGTATACGGTCCGGTCCTCCACCGCGCGACGGGCGGCGGCCTCGTCGGCGTAGTGGTGGATCTCGAACGCCCCCTTGTGCCGCGTCAGTTGCTGCTCGAACTGGGCCGTGGCCGTGGCCGGTCCGGCCACGCCGAGCGGCAGGTCGCGGGGCGCGGTGCGGGCGGCCGGCCAGGCGAAGGCCCACAGGGCGAGGGCGGCGAGGGCCGGGACGAGCACGACGACCGCGATCAGGCGGCGAACGGGTGGCCTGGTGCGGGTGGCGGACATGGGGCACCTTTCGGAGGTCTACAAAAAGAAGGATCGTTCGTTTTAACTGTCCCACCACCGTCCCCCCGCCGTGTTCGCTTGTCAAGAAGGAATGTTCGTTTTACTTTGGGGCCATGGCCCGCGTATCCCAGGAACACCTCGACGCCCGCCGCCGGCAGATCCTCGACGGCGCGGCGCGCTGCTTCGCGCGCAACGGCTTCCACGCCACGTCCATGCAGGACGTGCTGAAGGAGGTCGACCTGTCCGCCGGGGCCGTGTACCGCTACTTCAGCGGCAAGGAGGAGCTGATCGCCGCGATCGTGCGCGAGGTGCTCGCCCAGGTGCGCCGGGGCTTCGAGGAGGCCGCCCGCAGCAGCCCGCCCCCGCCGCCCGACCTCCTCGTGACGTCGGTCCTCAGCCGCGTCCTGGCCGCCAAGGAGGACTTGACCGTGGACGGCCGGCCCGCGCTCCCGGGACTGGTCATCCAGGTGTGGGCGGAGACGCTGCGCAACGACGACCTGGCGGTCGTGCTGCGCGAGGGCTACAGCGCAGTCCAGGAAACCTGGTCGCGGATCGTCGCCGCCTACCAGGAGGCAGGGATCATGCGGTCGGACGTTTCCCCCGACCATGTGGCCCGCACGATGATGGCCACCGCGATGGGCTTCATCGCCCAGCAGGCCCTGTTCGGCCCGGCGCCCGCCGAGATCCTGGGGGACGGTCTACGGGCGTTGACGAGCGTGCGGGATCACAGCGCGGTTAACGTGCCTGAAACGCGGTCCAACTAGCCTGCCGATCCACGCCACCAGGGACTTTGCCCCGTGGCTGCGGCGACCGGGCCCCGCACGGGCCCGGAGCGAGGACTGTGAGGTGGGACGTGCAACTGACCCCGCACGAGCAAGAGAGGCTGCTCATCCACGTGGCGGCCGACGTGGCCGAGAAGCGCCGGGCGCGCGGCCTGAAGCTCAACCACCCCGAGGCGGTCGCCCTCATCACGTCGCACATCCTCGAAGGCGCCCGCGACGGCCGCACCGTCGCCGAACTCATGGCCTCCGGGCGCAAACTCCTCACCCGCGACGACGTCATGGAGGGCATCCCCGAGATGATCCACGACGTCCAGGTCGAGGCCACCTTCCCGGACGGCACCAAGCTCGTCACCGTCCACGACCCGATCGTCTGACGGGGAGGGCCGCCATGATTCCCGGAGAGATCCTCTTCGCCGAGGACCCGATCGTCTACAACGAGGGCCGCGAGGTCACCCGGCTGACCGTCCTCAACGCCGCCGACCGCCCCGTCCAGGTCGGCTCCCACTACCACTTCGCCGAGGCCAACCCCGGCCTGGACTTCGACCGCGCCGCCGCGCACGGCAGGCGTCTGAACATCGCCGCCGGTACGGCCGTGCGCTTCGAACCCGGCATCCCCGTGGACGTCGAACTCGTCCCGATCAGCGGCGCCCGGATCGTTCCCGGCCTGCGCGGGCAGACCGGAGGTGCCCTCGATGCCTGAGATCTCCCGTGCCGCGTACGCCGACCTGTTCGGCCCCACCACCGGCGACCGCATCCGGCTCGCCGACACCGATCTGGTCGTCGAGATCGAGGAGGATCGCTCCGGCGGTCCCGGACTCGCCGGTGACGAGGCCGTGTTCGGCGGCGGCAAGGTCATCCGCGAGTCCATGGGCCAGTCCCGTGCCACGCGCGCGGAGGGCACACCGGACACCGTCATCACCGGCGCGGTGATCGTCGACCACTGGGGCATCGTCAAGGCCGACGTCGGCATCCGCGACGGCCGGATCACCGGGATCGGCAAGGCCGGCAACCCCGACACCATGGACGGGGTCCACCCGGACCTGGTCATCGGCCCGGAGACCGAGGTCATCGCGGGCAACGGGCGGATCCTGACGGCGGGCGCGGTCGACGCGCACGTCCACTTCATCTGCCCGCAGATCGCCGACGAGGCGCTGTCCGCCGGCATCACGACCCTGGTGGGCGGCGGCACGGGCCCGGCCGAGGGCTCGAAGGCGACGACGGTCACGCCCGGACCGTGGCATCTGGCGCGCATGCTGGAGGCGATGGAGCAGTACCCGCTCAACATCGGCTTCCTCGGCAAGGGCAACACCGTCTCGCACGAGGCGATGCTGTCGCAGATCCGGGGCGGCGCGCTGGGCCTGAAGCTGCACGAGGACTGGGGGTCGACCCCGGCCGTCATCGACGCCTCGCTGACGGTGGCGGACCGCACCGGCATCCAGGTCGCCATCCACACCGACACCCTCAACGAGGCCGGGTTCGTCGGCGACACGCTGGCCGCGATCAACGGCCGCGGCATTCACGCCTACCACACCGAGGGCGCGGGCGGCGGGCACGCGCCGGACATCATGACCGTGGTCTCCGAGCCGCACGTGCTGCCGAGTTCGACGAACCCGACCCGCCCCTACACCGTCAACACCGCCGAGGAACACCTCGACATGCTGATGGTGTGCCACCACCTCAACCCGGCGGTCCCGGAGGACCTGGCCTTCGCCGAGTCGCGGATCCGGCCCTCGACCATCGGCGCCGAGGACATACTGCACGACCTGGGCGCCATCTCGATCATCTCCTCCGACTCCCAGGCCATGGGCCGGGTCGGCGAGGTCGTCCTGCGCACCTGGCAGACGGCGCACGTGATGAAGCTGCGCCGGGGCGCGCTGCCCGGCGACGGACGAGCGGACAACCACCGGGTACGGCGCTATGTCGCCAAGTACACGATCAACCCCGCGCTCGCCCAGGGACTGGCCCGGGAGATCGGCTCCGTGGAGAGCGGGAAGCTCGCCGACCTGGTGCTGTGGGAGCCCGCGTTCTTCGGGGTCAAGCCGCATCTCGTCCTCAAGGGCGGACAGATCGCGTACGCGCAGATGGGCGACGCCAACGCGTCCATCCCGACGCCTCAGCCGATCCTGCCCCGGCCGATGTACGGCGCGATCGGGCGGGCTCCCGCCGCCAACTCCTTCAATTTCGTGGCGCCGTTGGCGATCGAGGACGGGCTGCCGGAGCGGCTGCAGCTGGGCAAGCGGTTCGTCGCCATCGAGTCGACGCGGGGGGTGACCAAGGCGGACATGCGGGAGAACGACGCGCGGCCGCGGGTGCGGGTGGATCCCGACAGCTTCGCCGTGCACATCGACGGCGAGCTCGTCGAGGCGACTCCGGCCGCCGAACTGCCCATGGCCCAGCGTTACTTCCTGTTCTGATGTCCAGGGCCGCACTACTGGTTCTGGCCGACGGGCGGTTCCCCGCCGGAGGGCACGCGCACTCCGGCGGGGCGGAGGCGGCCGTGAAGGCGGGGCGCGTCACCGGCGCCGCGAGCCTGGAGGACTTCTGCCGGGGGCGCCTGCACACGGCGGGGCTGGTCGCCGCCGCCCTGGCCGCCGCCGCCGTACTCGGCGTGGCCCCGGGCGAGTTGGACGCCGCCGCGGACGCGCGCACGCCTTCCCCCGCCCTGCGCGTCGCCGCGCGCAGGCTCGGCAGGCAGCTGATGCGCGCCGCCCGGGCGACCTGGCCCTCGGACGAACTCGACGCCGTCGCACGGCAGTTCCCGAAGGGCGCCCATCAGCCCGTGGTGCTGGGACTCGCCGCTCGGGCGGCCGGACTGGAGCCCGTGGACGCCGCCTACTGCGCGGCCTACGAGAGTGTGAGCGGGCCGGCGAGCGCGACGGTGCGGTTGCTGAGCCTCAACCCCTTCGACGCGACCGGAGTCCTCGCCCGACTGGCGCCCGAACTCGACCTGGTCGTCGACCGGGCGGCGGAGGCCGCTCGGCGGGCGGTCGACGACGGGGTCGACGCGCTGCCCGCGAGCTCGGCGCCCCTGCTGGAAGTCGGCGCCGAGGCGCACGCGGCCTGGGCTGTGCGCCTGTTCGCGTCGTAACCGCCGAATTCGCCTCGCGGCCCGCCATCCGTCCCCGTACCGCCTGTTTCCCCCCATATCCCCCCTGGAGCCGTACCCATGCACCTCGACCACTCCCACGACGGCCCCTCCGCCGTCAGCGCCGACGCCCGCCGGCCCGACGGATCGCGCCGTGCCCTGCGGATAGGGCTCGGCGGGCCCGTCGGATCCGGGAAGACCGCCACCGTGGCCGCCCTCTGCCGCGCGCTGCGCGACGAGCTGTCCCTCGCGGTCGTCACCAACGACATCTACACCCGCGAGGACGCCGAGTTCCTGCTCCGGGAGGCCGTGCTGCCGCCCGAGCGGATCAGCGCCGTGGAGACGGGCGCCTGCCCGCACACCGCCATCCGGGACGACATCTCCGCCAACCTGGAGGCCGTCGAGGACCTCGAGGACGAGGTGGGTCCGCTCGATCTCATCCTGGTCGAGTCCGGTGGGGACAACCTCACCGCGACCTTCTCCAAGGGGCTGGTGGACGCGCAGATCTTCGTGATCGACGTCGCGGGCGGCGACGACATCCCCCGCAAGGGCGGGCCGGGCGTCACCACCGCCGACCTGCTCGTCGTCAACAAGACCGATCTCGCGCCGTACGTGGGCTCCGATCTGGAGCGGATGGCCGCGGACGCCAAGGCGCAGCGGGCCGAACTGCCGGTGGTATTCCAGTCGTTGAGAAGCGAGGCGGGCGTCGGGGACGTCGCCGGCTGGGTGCGGGGGCAGCTCGCCGCGTGGTCGGCGTGAGCGTGAGCGGGGTACGGGCCACCGCGCGGATCCTCGCGCGGGCGGACGGCAGGGGCGGTACGTCGTTGCCGGTGCTGGAGGGGGAGGGGCCGCTGGCGTTGCGGCGGACCCGGGGCAGTGGCAGCGAGGCGCGCGTCATGCTCGTCGGGGCGATGAGCGGGCCGCTCGGGGGAGACCACTTCACCGTGGAGGCGGACGTCGAGGAAGGCGCTCGGCTTCGCGTCGGGTCGGCCGCGGCCACCATCGCCCTGCCGGGGCAGGCGAAGGGCGAGGCGCGGTACGACGTGCGGCTCAGGGTGGCCGACGGGGCTGAAGTTCAGTGGCTGCCCGAGCAGTTGATCTCCGCGGGCGGGAGCGATCTGCGGGTCGGGACACGCGTCGAGGTCGGAGCCGGGGGGCGGCTCGTGCTGCGGGAGGAGCAGGTGCTCGGGCGGGTGGGGGAGGAACCCGGGCGGTTGAGCAGCCGTCTCACGGTGCGCGTGGGGGGGCGGGTGGTACTCGATCAGGAACTCGCCTGCGGACCCGGGGCGCCGGGAGGATGGGACGGTCCGGCCGTGCTGGGCGGCCACCGGGCCGTGGGGCAACTGGTCGTCGTACGACCGGAGTTCGATGCGCGGCCGATACCGGCGCGGGTGCTGGGGGAGGGGGCCGTCGTCGCACCGCTCGCCGGGCCCGCCGTACTGGTGAGTGCCGTGGCCGGGGAAGCGCTGCGGTTGCGGCGGGTGCTGGACGAGGCGCTGGGCCTGGTGGCCTGAGTATCCGCTCAGCGGGACACCCATCCCCGGTTATCGGAATGGTAAAGAAGGTCAACGACCCCTGTTCCCAGGCAGCTCACAGCCGCGAGGATCCCCCTGTCAATCGAATAGATGTAGGGGGAGGACCTCACTTGAGGGTTATCAGACCGAACAGGCGGACGACGGTGCTCGGTTCGGCCGGAGCGCTCGTCACGGCGACGCTCATAGCCGGCGCGGTCGTGGCGCCCACCGCGAGCGCAAGCGCACAGCACGGCCAGGACCGGGAGGCCAAGGGCGCCGCCATCGCCGCCGCGCGGGCCGCCAAGGCCGGCATCGACTGGCAGGACTGCCCCGCCGACTGGGGCTTCGCCAAGCCCATCCAGTGCGGCTGGGTCAGCGTCCCGCTCGACTACGCGCACCCGTACGGCAAGCAGCTCAAGCTCGCGGTCGACCACATCGGCAACACGGGGACCAAGGAGGAGCGCCAGGGCGCCCTCGTCTACAACCCCGGCGGTCCCGGCGGCTCCGGCATGCGCTTCCCGACCCGCGTCACCAACAAGAACCCGGTGTGGGCCAACGTGGCCAAGGCCTACGACTTCGTGGGCTTCGACCCGCGCGGCGTCGGCCACTCCGCGCCCATCTCCTGCGAGGACCCGCAGGAGTTCGTCAAGGCGCCCAAGGCCGACCCGGTGCCGGACAGCGAGGCCGACAAGCTGGCCCAGCGCAAGCTGGCCGCCGAGTACGCCAAGGGCTGCGCCGAGCGCACCGGCAAGGCGGTGCTCGCGCAGATGACCACGCCGAACACCGTGCGCGACCTGGACGTCATCCGCGCCGCGCTCGGCGAGAAGAAGCTCAACTACCTGGGCGTCTCCTACGGCACCTACATCGGCGCCGTCTACGGCACGCTCTTCCCGGGCCACCTGCGCCGCATGGTCGTGGACAGCGTCGTCAACCCCTCCCGCGAGAAGATCTGGTACCAGGCCAACCTGGACCAGGACGTCGCCTTCGAGGGCCGCTGGAAGGACTGGGAGGACTGGGTCGCCGCCAACGACGCCGCCTTCCACCTCGGCACCACCCGTGCCGCGGTCCAGGAGAAGTGGCTCCAGCTGCGCACCACCGCCAAGAAGAACCCGATCGGCGGGGTCGTCGGCCCGGCCGAGCTGATCTCCTTCTTCCAGAGCGCCCCGTACTACGACTCCTCGTGGGTGCCGGTCGCGACGGTCTTCAGCAAGTACTTCGCCGGTGACACCCAGGCGCTCGTCGACGCGGCCGCCCCGGACATGTCCGACACCGCGGGCAACATCACCTCGGAGAACGGCAACGCCGTCTACACGGCCGTCGAGTGCACCGACGCCAAGTGGCCCACCAGCTGGAAGAAGTGGGACCGCGACAACACCGCGCTCAACAAGAACTACCCGTTCATGACCTGGGCCAACGCCTGGATGAACCTGCCGTGCGCCACTTGGCCGGTCAAGCAGCAGACCCCGGTGAGCGTGAAGACCCACAAGGGTCTGCCGCAGGTCATGATCGTGCAGTCCACGCGTGACGCCGCCACCCCCTACGACGGCGCCGTCGAACTGCACCAGCGGTTCAAGGGCTCCCGCCTGATCACCGAGAAGGACGCGGGCTCGCACGGTGTGACCGGCCTGGTCAACCCCTGCATCAACCAGCGGGTGGACGCCTACCTGCTGAGCGGCAAGCTGGACGCCGCGGACGTCACGTGCACCCCGCACGCGACGCCCAAGCCGTAACCGGCAGCTGTACGACGTGAGGGGCGGCCGGAACTCCGGCCGCCCCTCACCCGTGCTCGACGCGTCTCACCCCAGCGGCATGCGCGGGAACCGGTGCTCCTTGCCCGCGATCCCCTCGGCCTCGGCCTGCTGCGCCTTGACGACGGCCGCGTACTCGTCGACGTACTCCTGCTCGGAGAGCGTCAGGATCGCGTACATGATCTCGTCGGTGATGGCCCGCAGGATCGCCTTCTCGTTCTCCATGCCGGCGTAGCGGGAGAAGTCCAGGGGCTTGCCGAAGCGGATGACGACGGGGTGGAGGTTGGGGATGACCTTGCCCGGCGGCTGGGCCTCGAAGGTGCCGATCATCGCGCAGGGGATCACCGGCACCTGGGCCTTCAGAGCCATCACCGCGACCCCCACCTTGCCCTTGTAGAGGCGGCCGTCGTGCGAGCGGGTGCCCTCCGGGTAGATGCCGAGCAGCTCACCCTTGCGCAGCACCCCCAGGCCCTCGCGGATGGCCGCCTGGCCCGCCTCCTTGCCGGTGCGGTCGACCGGGATCTGGCCGGCGCTGCGGAAGAAGGCCGCCGTCAGCCGGCCCTTGATGCCGGGGCCGGTGAAGTACTCCTTCTTCGCCAGGAAGGTGATGCGGCGCTTGAGCATGGCCGGCATCAGGAAGTGGTCCGAGAAGGACAGGTGGTTGCCGGCGACGATGGCCGGGCCCGAGTCCGGGACGTGTTCGAGTCCTTCTATGCGAGGCCGGAAGACCAGTCTCAGCAGAGGTCCCAGCAACACATATTTGAGCACGTAGTAGAACAAGGGGTCGCTCCTCACTCCGGCGGATCGCCTCGGCCGCCGAGTTCTGGCAGGTCAACCGGCGTGTTGTGGGGCTGCCAGTGTAGAGGAGCGGGGGGCTACAGGGGCAGGCCGTGGAGGACGTCCGTGACGCGTGCGGGATCTTCGGGACCGAGGTGGCCGGAATCGGGGAAATCGTGCACCGTGAAACGGTTGTGCGGGGTGAGCGCGTCGGCCTCCGCGATCATGCGGTCCTGCAGGGCCGTCGCCACCGTCCTGTCCTTGCCGAAGCGCAGGTAGGTGCGCGGGATCCGCCCCCAGGCGCCCGCGCGTCCCACCGCCCGGTCGCCGTACGCCGTCATCGACTCGTCGGTCTGCATGCCGTCGAGCACCCGCAGAAACCCGGCGTCCGAGTAATTGGCGCAGATCATCTCCTTGAACACGGCGAGCTCCCGGCGGTCCGCGGTACGCCAGTTGAGACGCAGCACGCCCAACGCCCCCGGATCGCCCACCAGTCGGAGCGGGGTGATGGCCTGCTGTCCCTCGGGCGAGGAGGCGCAGTCGTTGAGGGAGGGCATGCTGCGGCTCGGGCAGAAGGCGGCCATGTAGCAGATGCGGGCGAGGAGTTGGGGCACGGTGTCGGCGACCCGGCTCACCGAGAGCCCGCCCATGCTGTGTCCGACCAGCACTACGGGCCCGCCGAGCCGCGCGGCCCGCCGTACCGCCTGGGTCACCCGGCGTTCGAAGTCGTCCAGCGAGAGCGCGGCGACCGGCGAGGGTTCCGTCGCCAGCGCCCGCAGGTCCTGGGTCTGGTAGGCCTTCGGGATGAACTTCTCGGTGCCGTGCAGGGGTTGGTCCACCGCGACGACCCGGTGACCGCGCAGCGCCAGTTCCCGTCCGATCGCGGTCCAGAAGGCGCCGGCGCTGTGCGTTCCGTGGACCAGGACGTACGTCCGCACGGCCGCCCTGCCGGCCGCCCGGGCCGTCCCGCTGCCCAGGCCCGTCGCGAGGACTCCGCCCCCGGCCGCCGCCGCCAGCCCCCGCAGCGCGCGCCGACGGGACGGCGAACTGCTGTGCGTGGCCGGTGTGTTGAGGTTCTCGTTGGCTGTCATGGCTACGACGCTACGAACGCCCGCGCCGCCCCACCATCGCCCTGTCCACCCGGTCGGGGGTGTACATGGCGACACCGTCACCCCTCACAGCCGCACGATGACCAGAGCGGTGTCGTCGGTCGCGCCCCCCGGCGGCAGCAGCTCCAGCAGCACCGAGTCCGCGAGGCGTTCCGGGTCCTCCTCACGGTGTTTGCGGAGGGAGTCGGCGAGGCGGGCCAGGCCGGTGTCGATGTCCTCGCCTCTGCGTTCGACGAGGCCGTCGGTGTACAGAACGAGGGTGGCGCCGTGGTCGTAGGTCGTGCGGGCCTCCGGCCGGGGGAACGGGTCGGGGCGGGCGTCCAGCGGCGGGTCGGTGGCCTGGTCGAGGAACTTCATGCGGCCGTCGGCGTGGACGAGCACCGGCGGCGGATGGCCCGCGCTGCTGTAGGTGATCGTGTGGGCGTCGAAGTCGATGAACGTCGTGACGACGGTCGCGGATTCGGCGCCGTCCACCACGTGCGCGTACCGGCCCAGGACGTTGAGGGCCTCGGCGGGCCCGACGGCCACCCGGGACGCCGCGCTCAGCGCGCTGCGCAGCTGGCCCATGACCCCGGCGGCCGCGAGTCCGTGCCCGACCACGTCGCCCACCGCCACGCCGATGCGGTTGCCGCCGACGAGATCGACGAGGTCGTACCAGTCCCCGCACACGTTCAGCGCGCCGACCGCGGGCCGGTAGCGCACGGCGGCGGCGTGATGGCCGACCTGCCGGTGGGCGGGCAGCATCGCCTCCTGCAGGGCGAGGGCGACCTCGCGCTCACGGGCGTGCGCCTGGCGCAGCCGCTCGTTGAGCTCCTGCAGTTCGCGGGCGCGGGTGTACAGCTCGGCCTCCATGACGCGGGCCCTGGTGCCACTGGGACTGCCGCGGGCCTTGATCAGCTCGGTGACCTCCTCGACCCGGTGCACCAGCAGCACCGCGTTGCCGCCCGGGCCGAGCACCGGCGCGTTGACCGGGCTCCAGTAGCGCTCCTCCCACTGCCCGGACTGGTCGGGATCCTCGACGTCGTAGCGCTGGAGCGCCATGGTGTCCCGTTCGCGCGTGTCGAGCACGCGCTGCAGCGAGGCGGCCAGGTTGCGCATGCCGGTCGCGCCGTCGTCGTTGGGGTTGTCCGGGAAGACGTCGAACAGATAGCGGCCGACGACCTGCGCACGGGTGCGCCCGGCGTTGCGCAGGAACTCCTCGTTGGCGTCGGCGTAGACCAGGTCGGGCGTCAGCAGCGCCACCATCCCCGGCAGGCACTGGAACACCGCCGCGTAGTCGATCTCGGCCTGGTTCATGGCGTCCGCCTCACTGCCGGGTCTGGGATATTTTCACATGTCCGGTGATGGTTGCGTCAGCGACTGCTCGGCCCAGATGACCTTCCCCTCGGGCACGAAGCGGGTGCCCCAGCGCTGGGAGAACTGGGAGACCAGCAGCAGTCCCCGGCCGCCCTCGTCGGTGGTGCGCGGATGACGCAGATGCGGGGCCGTGGCCCCGCCGTCGGAGACCTCGCAGATCAGGGCGCGCTCGCGGATCAGCCGCAGCCGGATGGGTCCCTCCGCGTGCCGGATGGCGTTGGTGACCAGCTCGCTCACCACAAGTTCGGTGGTGAAAACCAGGTCGTCCAGGCCCCACTCGGCCAGCTGCCGGGCGGCCTCCTTGCGGGCGGTGGCCACGATCGCCGGGTCGCCGGGCAGGTCCCAGTCGGCGACCTGGTCGGCACCCAGCAGACGGGTGTGCGCCATCAGCAGGGCCACGTCGTCGTGCGGCCGTACGGGGACCAGCGCGTCGACCACGGCCCGGCAGGTCAGGTCGAGCGATGCGGCGCGCCGGGCGAGCGCCAGACGCAGCCGGTCGCGGTCGGGGTCCACCGCCCAGTCGCGCTCCTCACGGGCCAGCAGCCCGTCAGTGTGCAGGGCGAGGACGCTGCCCTCGGCCAGCGCCAGCTCGACGGCCTCGAAGGGCGGGCCGCCCGCGCCGAGCGGCGATCCCTGCGGCAGGTCCACGAACGTGACCGAGCCGTCGGGCAGCACGACGGCGGGCGCGGGATGGCCCGCCGCGGCCATGGTGCACTGTCCGTCGACGGGGTCGTAGACGACGTACACGCACCCGGCGCCCACGGCCTGGAGGCCGGCCGCCCCCGGCTCATCCCCCTCCTCCCGGGCGGTGCTCGCCACCAGGTCGTCGAGGTGCGCGAGGACTTCCTCCGGCGGCAGGTCCAGCGCCGCCAGGGTCCGTACGGCGGTCCGCAGCCGTCCCATCGCGGCGGCGGCGTCGATGCCGTGGCCCGGCACCTCGCCCACGACCAGGGCGACCCGGGCGCCGGAGAGCTGGATGAGGTCGTACCAGTCGCCGCCAAGCCCCGTCAGTTCGTCGGCGGGCCGGTAGCAGGCGGCCACCTCCACCGCGTCCTGCTCGGGCAGCCGGTGTGGCAGCAGGCTGCGCTGGAGGACCAGGGCCGCGTCCCGCTCCCGGGTGTAGCGGCGGGCGTTGTCCACGCAGACGGCCGCCCGCGACACCAGATCTTCGGCCAGGCTCAGGTCGTCCTCGTCGAACGGCTCCTGCCGGCCCCGCCGGAAGAAGCTGGTGACGCCGAGGGTGACGCCCCGCGCCCGGACCGGCACGATCATCACGCTGTGCAGACCCAGATCGAGGAAGGTGGCCGCGCGGTCGCCCGCTATGTCGGTGGCCCACTCCTTGGCCAGCGGGTCCAGCCGCTCCTCGCGCCAGGACACGCCCGTGGCCAGCGAGCGGACCGGCGGCGAGCCGGCGAGGTAGGTGGCAACCTCCCCGATCGCGACGACGGCCTCCGGGACGCCCGGGTTCACGGACTGCTGGCCGGCCCTGCGCAACGGCACCCGCTGCTGGTCGCCGAGCGGCCCCGGAGCGCGTTCCGCGCCGCGCAGCACCCACTCCAACAGGTCCACGCAGACGTAGTCGGCGAGCTCCGGCACGGCCACGTCGGCCAGCTCCTGGGCGGTCCGGGTGATGTCCAGGGTGCGGCCGATGTGCTCGCCGGCCCGGTCCAGCAGGGCGAGCCGCTGCCGGGCGCGGTGTTTGTCGGTCATGTCGACGACCGTGTAGTACACGCCCATCGGATGGCCGCCGTCGTCCTCGAGACGGGTGAACGACATCATGTGCGCCGTCGCCCGGTGCGGCGCCGAGCGCACCTGACCGACGTGCTCGTACCCGACGACCGGCCGGCCGGTCTCCAGCACGCGCCGCATCTGCGCCTCGATGGCCTCGGAGTCGATGCCCGGCTGGATCTCCGCCAGCCGCCGCCCCAGCCGGTCCCGGGCCGAACCGCCGCCGAACTGCTCCAGCGCCGCGTTCGACCAGACGCAGCGCAGATTGACGTCGACGATCGCTATGCCGACGGGGGAGCCGGTCACCATCTGCTCCAGCACCGTACGGCTCATGTCCCAGCCGCGCGCCCCGGCGGCCACGTCGGAGAGCAGGACCAGCCAGCGGGCCGCGCCGCCGGGTTCCACCGCGGGAGTGATGCGCACCATGACCCGGACCGTCCGGCCGCCCTTTCGCCGGACCGTCAGCAGCCCGGCCCACCCGCCGTCCCTGCGGCACCGCTCGGCCAGCTCGGGCATCCGCTCTGCGTCCTCCGTGGCCAGCAGACCGCCGACCCCGGTGCCCACCACCTCGGCGGCCGTGTACGCCAGCAGCCGCTGGGCGTCCCGGGTCCAGCTGCGCACCACGCCGTCCGCATCGATCAGCAGCGGCGCGGCATCGGCCACGTCGAACCGCTGACCGGCGACGTCCTGTTCCTCGTGAGTGCCCACGGCCGACCTCTCTGTCGCTGAGAGTGGTCTACCACCTCTTGACCCAATCTTCACCCTTCGGGCATCAGGGACGCGCAAAGGGTGGGGGTGGCCGGACCACCCCCACCGGGGTCAGGAACCCAGCACCCTCTCCAGGGCACCCAGCGCGCCCGTCAGCTCCTCCGCCGTGATCGTCAGCGGCGGCGCCAGCCGGATCGTCGAACCGTGGGTGTCCTTGACCAGGATCCCCTCGCGCTGGAGGCGTTCGCTGATCTCACGGCCGGTGCCGATGGCCGGGTCGATGTCGACGCCCGCCCACAGGCCCCGGGCACGGAACCCGGTGACGCCCTTGCCGACGAGCCCGGTCAGCCCGCCGCGCAGGACCACGCCCAGCTCGGCCGCCCGGCGCTGGAACTCGCCGGTCTCCAGCAGCTCGACCACGGCCGTGCCGACCGCCGCCGCGAGGGGGTTGCCGCCGAACGTCGAGCCGTGTTCGCCCGGCCGCAGCACGCCGAGCACGTCCCGGCGGGCGACCACCGCGGACACCGGCACGATGCCGCCGCCCAGGGCCTTGCCCAGCAGCAGCACGTCCGGCACGACCGACTCGTGCTCCACGGCGAGGGTGCGGCCGGTGCGGCCGAGACCCGACTGGATCTCGTCCGCGACGAACAGGCAGCCCGTGCGCCGGGTCAGCTCGCGCACACCGGTGAGGTAGCCCTCGTCCGGGATGACCACGCCCGCCTCGCCCTGGATGGGCTCGATGAGCACGGCGGCCGTCGTCTCGTCGACCGCCGCCTCCAGCGCGGCCAGGTCGTTGTACGGCACGATCCGGAAGCCGGGCGTGAAGGGGCCGAAGCCCGCCCGTGCCGTCTCGTCCGTGGAGAAGCTGACGATCGTCGTCGTACGGCCGTGGAAGTTCTCCGCGGCGACCACGATCGTCGCCCGGTCGGCGGGGACGCCCTTGACGTCGTACGCCCACTTACGGGCCACCTTGATGCCGGACTCGACCGCCTCGGCGCCGGTGTTCATCGGCAGCACCATGTCCAGGCCGGTCAACTCGGCCAGCCGCTCGGCGAATTCGGCCAGCTTGTCGTTGTGGAAGGCGCGGGAGGTGAGGGTCAGACGGTCCAGCTGGCGGTGCGCGGCCTCGATCAACGCCGGGTGGCGGTGGCCGAAGTTGAGGGCCGAGTAGCCGGCCAGCATGTCCAGGTAGCGGCGGCCCTCGACGTCCTCGACCCAGGTGCCCTCGGCACGGGCGACGACCACGGGCAGCGGGTGGTAGTTGTGCGCCAGGACCGGTTCCTCGGCGCGGATCAGGTCGGCGGACGAACGCGTGGTCACGGGAGCGGTCATGAACGGATCTCCTGGGTGCAGCACTTGATGCCGCCGCCTGCCTTGCGGAACTCGGACAGGTCGACGGGCACGGGGACATAGCCGCGGTCGGCGAGGGAGGCGGCCAGGGACTCGGCCTGGGGGGCGATGAAGACGTTTCTGCCGTCGGAGACGGAGTTGAGGCCGAAGTGCAGCGCATCGTCGAGGGTGGCGTGCACCGCGTTCGGGTACAGCCGCGCCAGCACCTCGCGGCTGCCCGGGGAGAACGCCTCCGGGTAGTACGCCACGTTGTTGCCCTCGGCGGAGTCGTCCAGGACGAACAGCGCCGTGTCCAGGTGGTAGAAGCGCGGGTCCACCAGCGTCAGGCTGATCACCGGGTGGCCGAAGAACTCCTGCACCTCGCGGTGCGCCTCGCGGGTCGTGCGGAAGCCGGTGCCGGCCAGCATGTACCGGCCCGTCCACACCAGGTCGCCCTCGCCCTCGCAGACGGACTCGGGGCGGTGGACGGCGAAGCCGGCCGCCTTGAACCAGGTGTCGTAGTACGTGGACTCCGGGCGCCGCTGGGGCGCGTGGAAGAGGGAGCCGAAGACGCGGCCGTCCACGACGACCGCCGAGTTCGCGGCGAAGACCATGTCCGGCAGGCCGGGGGCCGGCTCCACGGAGTCGACGGTGTGGCCGTGGGTCCGGTAGGCGCTGATCAGCGCCTGCCACTGGGCCTGGGCCAGGTCCACGTCGACGCGGACATCGGGTTGCATCCAGGGGTTGATCGCGTACTGCACGGCGAAGTGTCTGGGTTCGCAGACGAGGTACCGCCGCCGGCGCGGCACACGGGAGTCGGACACAGAGGGGTTCCTCCGCTTCCTGGGGTGTCGAGTGAGGGTTGACACCAAGGTAGGAAGTGACGGAGCGGGGCGACAAGCAACGAGAATTGCGTGTCCGCGCAGGAATGCTGCGTCTTCGACTGGTATCACGCAGCCTTGCTGCGCACTCGGATGTTTATTCGGGGGTTTATTCGGGTGCCGGTTGCGTGGCCCCCGCCTCCGGGGATTCCGGGAGGAGATGCGACAGCACCATCACGCTGATCGTCTTGCGGATGAAGGGCTCCGTGCGGATGCGCTCCAGCACCTCCTCGAAGTGGTCCACGTCCCGGGCCCGGACATGCAGCAGGGCGTCCGCGCCGCCGGTCACCGTCATGGCGGCGGTGATCTCCGGATGGTTGCGGACCACCTCGGCCAGCCGCCGCGGCGGCGCCGCGCCCTCGCAGTAGACCTCGACGTACGCCTCCGTGCGCCAGCCCAGCGCCGCGGGCTGGACGGTGGCGGTGAACCCGGTGATCACGCCGGTCTCGCGCAGCCGGTCCACGCGCCGCTTCACCGCCGTGGACGACAGCCCGACCGCCGCGCCGATCTCGGCGAAGGACGTCCTGGCGTTCGCCATCAGGGCCGTGACGATCTTCCGGTCGGTGTCGTCGAAGGGGGCCGGACCGCTGTTCATGTCGGCACTGTATCCAGCGCGAACGTCCACTTCCCGGGACATGTCCACGCGTCGGGATTCCACCTACACTCCGGGTTCATGCTGCGTGCCCTCGCCGTCGACGACGAACGCCCCTCGCTGGAGGAACTGCTGTACCTGCTGAACGCGGATCCCCGCATCGGCAGCGCGGAGGGCGCGGGCGACGCGACCGAGGCGCTGCGCCGCATCAACCGGGCTCTCCAGTCGGGGCCGGGCGGGCCCGAGGCGATCGACGTGGTCTTCCTCGACATCCAGATGCCCGGGCTGGACGGCCTGGACCTGGCGCGGCTGCTGAGCGGGTTCGCCAAGCCGCCGCACATCGTGTTCGTCACCGCCCACGAGGACTTCGCGGTGCAGGCCTTCGACCTCGAGGCCGTCGACTACGTCCTCAAGCCCGTGCGCAAGGAGCGCCTCGCCGAGGCGGTCCGCCGGGCCGCCGAACTCACCGGCAACGCCCCGCGCATCCGCGTCCACGAGCCCGACCCCGACCACATACCGGTCGAACTCGGCGGCGTCACCCGCTTCGTGGCGGTCGACGACATCACCCATGTCGAGGCGCAGGGCGATTACGCCCGCCTGCACACCGACAAGGGCAGCCACCTCGTACGGATCCCGCTGTCCACCCTGGAGGACCGCTGGCGCACCCGCGGCTTCGTCCGCATCCACCGCCGCCATCTGGTCGCCCTGCGCCATGTCGGCGAACTCCGCCTGGACGCGGGCACGGTGAGCGTCCTGGTGGGCGGCGAGGAGCTGCAGGTGAGCCGGCGTCACGCGCGTGAGCTGCGGGACCTGCTGATGAGGAGGCCCTGAGCATGCCCCACCAGGACCCCGCCGAACGGCGCGTCGTCGTCACCGGACCGGCCCGGCGCACCCGCCGCGCCTCCGGCTACTACCGTCCGCGCACCGAGATCGACGAGCAGACCACCCTCGGCCACACCTACGTCCGCTCCCTCATGCGCTCCCAACTCCGCGCAGGCCTCGCGGTGTTCGCGGTCCTCGGCCTGCTGATCGGCCCGCTGCCGCTGGTGTTCAACGCCATGCCGGACGCCCACCGCCTCGAATGGGCCGTCCTCGGCTTCTGCCTGTACGCCCCGCTGGTCCTGCTCGCCCTCTGGTACGTCCGCCGCGCCGAACGCAACGAACGGGACTTCGTGCGGCTCGTCGAGGACCGCTGAAGCGGTAGCACCATGAACTCCAGCTACGCCGTCCCGGCCGTCGCCCTCGTCGTCGTGGCGACCGTCCTCGTCGGCGCCTTCGGCCTGCGCATCTCCCGCACCACCTCCGACTTCTACGTCGCCTCCCGCACCGTCGGCCCCCGCCTCAACGCGGCCGCCATCAGCGGCGAGTACCTCTCCGCCGCCTCCTTCCTGGGCATCGCGGGCCTGGTCCTCGTCCAGGGCCCCGACATGCTCTGGTACCCGGTCGGCTACACCGCCGGCTACCTGGTCCTGCTGCTGTTCGTCGCCGCCCCGCTGCGCCGCTCCGGCGCCTACACCCTGCCCGACTTCGCCGAGGCCCGGCTCGGCTCGCCCGGCGTGCGGCGGCTGGCCGGTGCCTTCGTCGTCGGGGTGGGCTGGCTGTATCTGCTGCCCCAACTCCAGGGAGCCGGGCTGACGTTGACGGTCCTCACCGGAGCACCCGACTCGCTCGGCGGGCTGATCGTGGCCCTCGTCGTGGTGGCCACGGTCGCCGCCGGCGGCATGCGCAGCATCACCTTCGTCCAGGCCTTCCAGTACTGGCTGAAGCTCACCGCCCTGCTCGTCCCCGCCCTCTTCCTGGCGGTTGCCTGGCAGGGCGACGGATCCCCCAGCCACGCCTTCGCGGAACCGGCGACCTTCCGCGAGCAGCGCGTCGTACACGTCGACGACAGCCTCGACCTCAAACTGGCCGCTCCCCTGACGGTCACCGTGACCGGCACGGTCGACGGCCGCGCCCATGACGGTCGGCGCCTCGAACTCCCCGCCGGAACCCACCACATCGCGAAGGGCACCAGGCTGAACTTCGCCAAGGGCACCGCCGTCCCGGCCGCCGACCCCGGCACCAACGGCGGCATGTCCACCTCCCTCGCCACGGGCCGCCAGGAACGGCCGCTGTACGCCACGTACGGACTGATCCTCGCCACCTTCCTCGGCACCATGGGCCTGCCCCATGTGGTCGTCCGCTTCTACACCAGCCCGCACGGCGTCGCCGCCCGCCGCACCACGGTGGCCGTCCTCGGCCTGATCGGCGCGTTCTACCTGCTGCCGCCCCTGTACGGCGCCCTCGGCCGGCTCTACACGCCCGAACTCGTCCTCACCGGCGACGCGGACGCGGCCGTACTGCTGCTGCCGGACCGGATGATCGGCGGCGTCGGCGGCGATCTGCTCGGCGCGCTGGTGGCGGGCGGGGCCTTCGCCGCGTTCCTGTCCACGGCGTCCGGGCTGACCATGGCCGTCGCGGGCGTCCTCACCCAGGACGTCCTGCCCTCCCGCGGGGTACGGCACTTCCGGCTCGGCACGGTGCTCGCCATGGCCGTGCCGCTCGCCGCCAGCGTCCTGGTGGGCGGGCTGCCGGTGGCGGACGCGGTGGGGCTTGCCTTCGCGGTGTCCGCCTCCTCCTTCTGCCCGCTGCTGGTGCTCGGCATCTGGTGGCGGCGGCTGACCCCGCCGGGCGCGGCGGCCGGGATGCTGACCGGGGGCGGCTCGGCGTTCGTGGCGGTCGCGGCGACGATGGCGGACGTGCCCGGCACGGGCCCCGCGCACGCTCTGCTGGCCTGGCCCGCACTCTGGTCGGTGCCGCTGGGCTTCCTCACCATGGTGCTGGTGTCCCTGGCCACCGCGGGCCGGGTACCGGCCGGGACGGAGGCGATCCTGGCGCGCTTCCATCTGCCGGAGGAACTGCGGGCGGAGGTGAAGGCGTGAGCGGTCGAACACCCCGATCGGTTGCCGTGACCGCCCCCGCGTGCGGGGGTGGAGGGTGGCGCGGGCGTGCCGGGTGGGTGGCTGCCGTGACGGTCCGCGCATGGTTCGGTGGAGGGTGGCGCGGGCGCGTCGGGCGGTCGGCTGGCGTGACGGTTCGGGCATGCGGTGGTGAACGGGCGCGCGGGCGCGGCGGGCGGGTGGTTGCCGTGACCGTTTCCGTATGTGGCGGCGAAGGCTCGCGTGGGCGGGCCGTCGACGTGCTGTCCCGGCACATGGAGGTGACGGCATGAGTGGCTTCCTGGCCGGGCTGTGTGTGGCCGTTCTCCCGCTGCTGGCCGCCGGGTTCTGGCTCGGGCGGCGTACCGCGCGGCCCGACAGCCTCGGCGATCTCGGCACCCCGGTCGAGCACGCCACCTTCCAGACCCTGCACACCGCCTCACTCGCCGCGCCGCCGCTGCGGGCCGGGCTGACCGAGGAGACGGCGCGCAAGTCGGCCCGTCGGCTGCGCACCCTGCTCGGCACGGACGCGCTGTGCCTGACCGACCGCGAGCGGGTCCTGGTCTGGGACGGTGTCGGCGCCCACCACCGCGGCGAGATCATGGAACGCCTCGCCGGCGTCCTGGAGACCGGCCGCGGGGAGGCCTTCCGCCTCAGGTGTGAGACGCCGGACTGCCCGGTGCGCTGGGCGGTCGTGGCACCCTTCACCGTCGACGACCGGGTGCACGGCGCGCTCGTCGCCTGCGCACCGCGCGAGTCCGCCGTCCTGGTCCGGGCCGCCGGCGAGGTCGCCCGCTGGGTGAGCGTCCAACTCGAGCTGGCGGACCTGGACCAGTCCCGCACCCGGCTGATCGAGGCCGAGATCAAGGCACTTCGGGCCCAGATCTCCCCACACTTCATCTTCAACTCGCTCGCGGTGATCGCCTCGTTCGTGCGCACCGACCCCGAGCACGCCCGCGAACTCCTCCTCGAATTCGCCGACTTCACCCGCTACTCGTTCCGCAGGCACGGCGACTTCACCACCCTCGCCGACGAACTCCACGCCATCGACCACTACTTGGCGCTGGTCCGGGCCCGCTTCGGCGACCGTCTCTCCGTCACCCTGCAGATCGCCCCGGAAGTCCTGCCGGTCACCCTGCCGTTCCTGTGCCTGCAGCCGCTCGTCGAGAACGCCGTCAAGCACGGCCTGGAGGGCAAGGCAGCGACCGCCGGGGGCAAGTGCCACATCAGCATCACCGCCCAGGACGCCGGCGCCGAGGCGTTGGTCGTCATCGAGGACGACGGCGTCGGCATGGACCCGGTCCTGCTGCGCCGCATCCTCGCCGGCGAGGTCAGCCCCTCGGGCGGCATCGGGCTGTCCAACGTCGACGACCGGCTCCGTCAGGTCTACGGCGACGACTACGGGCTCGTGATCGAGACCGCGGTCGGCGCGGGCATGAAGGTCACCGCCCGGCTGCCGAAGTACCAGCCGGGCGTCCACCCCGCGGGCCGGATCACCCACGAGTTCTCGGGGGAGTTCTCCGGGGACTGAGCCTAGGTCCCGCTGCGGGTGGCGATCATTCCGAGGGTGAGCAGTCCCAGCACGACCCAGCCGAACCACAGCCAGCCGTTGCTGCCGAGCGCCACCGTGTAGGCGGTCACCACGACCAGACCGCCGACGGTGAGCACCCCCATCGTCTTCGTAGAGCCGTCCGTGGAACCGGGCATCGCGACACCCTCCTCAGGATTCGTCCCCCTCCATGGTGCCCCCGTTCTGCCTGCGGACGGTGCACACGACGAAATGCGTGCCCGATTTCCAGGGCCCCTCACTGGTCCAGGACCCCGAGGCGTACACCGACGGATCGAAGCCGTAGTCGCGCGGCGGCACGTCCTTCGCGCACACCGCGTCCGACTCCGTACGCGCCTCGGCGTACGTGACGTCCTTGCCCAGCCGGGTGAAACCGAGCACCTGTTCGTCGTGCGGGTCCTTGCAGGAGACCAGCCGGGCGTCCCTGTTGGAGCGGGTCAGGAGGCAGTCCCGGCGCTGCATGTTCGACGTGTCCGCGAACGCGAGGCCCGGCCTCCGGTGTGCCCCGAGCGGCCCGTAGACCGGCCCGTGCGCGCCCAGCACCAGACAGGCGGTCCGGCGCCCCGCGGCCTCGAAACCGGCGCCGGTCGGCACGACGGCGACCGTACGGACGTCCGCCAGCCCCTGCCGGATCTCCTGCGTCCGCTCCTCGCACCGCGCCGGTCCCAGCGTGCGCGCCTCGTCCGCCGACGCGGCCGCCACGAACGCCATCACCTGACCGTCCGGCGACCTGTCCCGGCAACTGGGATCGATCGTCAGCCGGGGCGTGCCCCGGAAGCGCACCGCGCCGGGCCAGTCGGCGAGCACGCAGTCACCGTCCTTCAGGGGCCGGGTGAGCCCGACCGCCGTACCGTACGGGGCCGTCTTCCCACCCTCGTCCCGTGACTGGTGGGCCATGGCGTACCAGACGCCGCCCAGGGCCAGCACCAGCCCCAGGGACGCGGCGAGCAGGGCGCGCAGGGCGCGGGACAGTTCGCGGCGCCGGTGGGCGGGCACCCGCGCCGAGACCGGCCCGAAGCCGGCCGGGGCGGGGGCGGGCGGGGGAGCGGTGACCCCGACCCACGGCGGCTGCGAGCCGAGGTCGGTCCGGGTCCGGGCGTACGGCTCGGCCTGCGGTGTCACGATCCCCGACAGCGCCGCCTCCGCCTCGGCCGCCGCCGCCCGCCGCCCCGGGTCCTTCTCCAGCAGACCCCGCAGGACGGGCCCCAGCGCGCCTGCGCGCACGGCGGGCCGCGGCTCCTCCATGACCACCGCGGTCACCTCGGCGAGATGCGACGCGCGCTCGAAGGGAGCCCGGCCCTCGACGCCGTAGTAGAGCGTGCAGCCCAGCGAGAACAGATCGGTCGCAGGGGTCGGCGGACCGCCCGTCGCCCGCTCGGGCGCCAGATAACCCGACGTCCCCACCAGCACGGACGCCAGCGTGTACCGCGTCTCGCCGCCGTCCGGCCGCACCGAGATGCCGTAGTCCGTCAGCAGGACGCGCCCGTACGGCGCCCCGGTGCGGTCCGGCGCCAGCAGGATGTTCGCCGGTTTCACGTCCCGGTGCATCATGCCCCGCTCGTGCCCGGCGGTCAGCGCGTCGAGCACGGCGAGGCCGATCCGGGCGCACTCCGCCGGGGCGAGCGGTCCGCGCGTCTCGACCAGTTCCTTGAGGTCGACGGCGCCCGTCACGTACTCCATGACGATCCACGGCAGCCCCTCGTGCTCCAGCACGTCGTGCACGGTCACCACATGCGGGTGGCCGCGCAGTCCGGCCGCGTGCCGGGCCTCCGCCCGGGCCCGGGCCACCCGCGCCTCCCGCTCCTCACCCACGGGATCCGGATCGCGGAACACGATCTCCTTGAGCGCGACCTCACAGGCGAGTCTCTGGTCGTGGGCGAGCCACACATGGCCCATGCCGCCGCTGCCGAGCCGGTTCAGCAGCAGATAACGGCCGGCGATGACCCGGCCCACTCCCGACGTCGGTGATCCTGAATGCATCCGGTGACTCCCGGGTTCTGCGGAGGCGCTACGTGATCGCGCCCGCGGCGGACCCGGAGGACCCGGGCCCACTCGGGCCGGGCGCGCTGCTCGTCGGCCCACTGGTGGCCGGGGCACTGACGGTCGTGGGCGGCGGTGGTGCGCTGCTGGTGACCGGTTTGCCGGGCGGTGGCGGCGCGCTGGTGGTCATCGAGCCGCTGGGCGGAGGCGGCGCGACGGTCGTCGCGGGCTTGCTGCTCGATGGCCCGGCGCTGGTGGTCGCGGGCCTGCTGGTGGTCTGTCCTGCGCCGGCCGTCGATGGCGGTGCGCTCGACGGCGGCGGTGGAGAGCTCGGCGGTGGTGGTTGCGAGCTGGGCGGTGGTGGTTGCGAGCTGGGCGGTGGACTCGACGGCGGTGGTGGGGCGGAGGACGAGCCGGGCCCGCTGCTCGATCCGGACGACGGAGGCGTCGGAGGTGACGGATGAGGCCTGACCGATCCCGACGAACCGGACGGCGGTGGCACCGGGGGAGTGCTCGGTCCCACGGACGTGCTCCCCGAGGAACTCCCCCCGGCCGTGCTCAGCGTCACGTACTGCCCGAACCGCAGCTCGGTGCCCGCCGGCGGGTCGGATGCCGTGACCCGGGCGTCGTCGGCGGGCAGCGCCTCGCCGGCGTACCCGGCCGCAAGCCCCTGGGCGGCCAGCTCACGGCTCGCCCGTCCGAAGGTCGTCCCGGTGAGATCCGGCACCGCTCGACGGCGGCCCGCGTCGAATGCCGTGTCGCGCGTTCCCGTCGTGCCGACCGGCCGGTCGATGCCCCGGTTCGGATCGCCGACGTCGACCAGGGCGAGCCGCTCCATTTTCCTCGGCGCGGGCCGTACGGCCACCACGGAGGAACGCGTGAATCCCTTCCACTTCCGGTTGCCGTTCTCGAACTTGACCGAAATGCGATGCGTGTCATGGGTGAAGGGCCGCAGCGGATTTCCACACGAACATTTCACGGCGGGCGCCCCCTGCTGATCGACGAGAATGGCGATTCCGGCCTGCAGCAAGGAGTCGAAGGGAACAGCCTTTCCCTTCCTGTAGTCGTGATTCCGCACGAGTGTGTCGTGACGCAGGAGAACAGGAGTGAGCCGGTCCAGATATCCCGGAATCCGGTCCGTGGAAATACCCAGCGCCGCCGCCCACGCCTGCGCCTTCCGGTGATTCCCGGGAGCCGTGAGGAACGCCTTGAGCTTCCGGACGTCACAGATGCTCGGCCTGCGTGTGCCTCCGTACAGCCCGGGCGTGTCCCCCTGCTGCAGACTGCCGCGCACGGCCTGCGGCCGGAGCGCCTCGTCGTGCCCCAGGCCGCCGCTCTCGTCGAAGAAAGGCGCGAGAGACGGAACTCCCGCGGCCACCGCCCGTACCAGCGTCAGCGGCGTACTTCGATCACATCCACTGAGCGCCAGTACGAATACGAGCAGGACGGCGATCCGGCGAACCGCCGATTTCCCGGCCCTGTGCATAAATGCGCGAAGTGTCATCACCGCTCCCCCCGGCGGTTTTCCCCCTGCGCATCATGCTACTGAAAGGCGCCGAACCGCGAACCCTTTCAACGCCCGCGTGCGTTCAATGAGGCCAGATAGGCGTTGTAGGCCTCGAGTTCCTTGTCGCCGTCGCGGTCGGCGGCCCGGTCCTTGCGCTTGGCCTGCCGCTGCTCCGAGCTGTACCACTGGAACAGCAGGGCGAGCAGCACCAGCACCGAGGGGACCTCGCTGAACGCCCAGGCGATGCCGCCGGCCGCGGTCTGGTCGGAGAGCGCGTCGATGCCGAGGGAGGCGGGCGGGTTCTTGAACGTCTCCACCATGGGCGTCGACGCCATCATCAGCGCGATGCCGAAGAACGCGTGGAACGGCATGCCGGCGAACAGCTCCAGCATCCGCATGAGGTGGCCCGGCCGCTGCGGCCCGGGGTCCACGCCGATGATCGGCCAGAAGAACACGACGCCCACGGCCAGGAAGTGCACCATCATCGCGATGTGCCCCGCCTTCGACCCCATCAGGAAGTCGAACAGCGGTGTGAAGTACAGCCCGTACAGGCTCGCGATGAACAGCGGGATGGTGAACGCCGGGTGCGTGACGATCCGCATGTACCGGCTGTGCAGCAGCATCAGCAGCAGCTCACGCGGCCCCTTGCGGCCCTTGCCCGCGGTCGGCAGTGCGCGCAGGGCGAGGGTGACGGGGGCGCCGAGCAGGATCAGGATGGGCGACAGCATGCTGATGATCATGTGCTGCACCATGTGCACGCTGAACATGACCATGCCGTAGTCGTTCAACCGGGTGCACATCACCAGGCCGACGGTCAGCACACCGATGACGTACGACACCGTCCGTCCCGGCGACCACGTGTCGCCGCGGCGCCGCAGCCGTACGACCCCCCACCCGTACAGCGCGAGTCCCGCCAGGCAGGCGACGAGGAAGAACGGATCGGCGGACCACTCGAGCCCCCGTCCCAGCGTGAACGGCGGCAGATCCATGGTCATGCCGTGCCCGCTGTGATCCATCGGACGGCTCCTGATTCGTGGGGGTTGTGCATGTGTGTCCCCCACAGACTAGAACCGCCCCCGGCCGCGCCTGCGACCGGGGGCGACCGCCCGGGACCGTACGGGCTCAGTGGGACGTTAGAGAACGCACTCGGCCTCGTCGTAGCGCTCGGCGGGCACCGTCTTGAGCGTCTCCACCGCCTCCGCCAGCGGCACCATCACGATGTCCGTGCCGCGCAGCGCGGTCATCCTGCCGAACTCACCGCGGTGCACGGCCTCCACGGCGTGCCAGCCGAAGCGGGTGGCGAGCACGCGGTCGTACGCCGTCGGCGTGCCGCCGCGCTGGACGTGGCCCAGGATGACCGGCCGGGCCTCCTTCCCCAGCCGCTCCTCCAGCTCGATGGACAGCTGGCGGGCGATCCCGGCGAACCGCTCGTGGCCGTAGACGTCCTTGCCGCCCTCGTCGAAGTCCATCGTGCCGGCCTTGGGCTTGGCGCCCTCCGCCGCGACGACGATCGCGAAGCGCTTGCCCGCCTCGAACCGCTTGCCGACCCGCCTGGCCAGCTCCTCGATGTCGAAGGGCCGCTCGGGCACGACGATGGCGTGCGCGCCGGCCGCCATGCCGGAGTGCAGCGCGATCCAGCCGGTGTGCCGCCCCATGACCTCCACGACCAGCACCCGCTGATGCGACTCGGCGGTGGTCTTGAGCCGGTCCAGCGCCTCGGTCGCCACCCCCACGGCCGTGTCGAAGCCGAAGGTGACGTCCGTGACCGCGATGTCGTTGTCGATGGTCTTGGGCACGCCCACGATCGGCAGCCCGCTGTCGTACATCAGCCGGGCGGCCTTGAGCGTGCCCTCGCCGCCGATGGGGATGATCGCGTCGAGGCCGAGCTCCTCGACATGCCCCTTCGCCCGCTCCACGCCGTCGCGCAGGTGCGAGGGCTGGACGCGGGAGGAGCCGAGGATCGTGCCGCCGCGCGCCAGGATGCCGCCCACCGCGTCGAGGTCGAGCTTGAGGTAGTCGCACTCCAGGAGGCCCTTCCAGCCGTCCCGGAAGCCGATGACCTCGTCGCCGTGGTCGGCCACGGCACGGTGCACGACGGATCGGATGACCGCGTTCAGGCCGGGGCAGTCGCCGCCGGACGTGAGGACACCAATACGCATAGCCCGAAAGACCTTCTCACCGTGTAAACGTGGGCCGGGACCGGACCACGTCGTCCGGTTCGATCCCCGCCACCCTAGCGGCAGGAGGGGGCGGGGCCGTACCGTCCGTCCGCCTGCTGGACGACCCCGCTCACCTGTGCGGAGTCATCGTCAGACGGGCCGGTAAAGACGGGCTTGAGGACAGGTGTACGGCAGCTCAGGCGGGCTGCTGCGCCGCCGCGATGCGCTCGCCGCGCAGCGCCTCGTACCACCGGTCGTCGGTCGGCGGCAGCGCGTTGACGTCGAGCGCCAGCTTCAGCAGCAGATCGGCGATGAGCGGGTTGCGCGCCAGCACCGGCCCGTGCATGTAGGTGCCGAAGACCGTGTCGTTGTACGCGCCCTCCGTGCCGTCGCCCGTGCCGTTGCCGTTGCCCAGGCGCACGTTCGCGAAGGGGCGGGCGGTCGGGCCGAGGTGGGTGACGCCCTGGTGGTTCTCGAAGCCGGTCAGCTGAGGCAGGCCCAGGCGCGGGTCGATGTCGGCGAGCACGTCACCGACGCACCGCTCGCCCTCGCCGCGCACGGACACCACGTCCAGCAGCCCGAGGCCGGGCTCGCGCTGGCCGAGGTCGTTGATGAACTCGTGGCCGAGGATCTGGTAGCCGGCGCAGACGGAGAAGACGATCGCGCCGTTCTCCACCGCCCGGTGCAGGCCCCCGTCCCGGCGCAGCCGCTCGGCCGCGAGCCGCTGCGGACGGTCCTCGCCGCCGCCGATCAGGTAGATGTCCCCGGAGGTCGGGATCGGCTGGTCGCTGCGCACGTCGAGCCGGGCCACGTCGAGGCCGCGCTGGCGGGCCCGGCGCTCCACGACGAGGACGTTGCCCTGGTCGCCGTAGGTGCTGAGCAGGTCGGGGTAGATCCAGACGACCCGCAGGCTGTTGTCACTCACTGATGTCCCCTGAGTTGTCAGTTGCCGACGCGGCGGCGCAGGTCCTGGAAGGCGGTGTAGTTGGCGATGACTTCGATGCGGCCCGGCGGGCTCAGCTGCACGGCCTGGTCGAGGTTCTCGCAGACCTGGAAGTGCTGGTTGGCGACCTCCAGGCGCACCGCGAGGTCCAGCTTGCGGTCGCCGATCACACAGATCGGGTGGCCGGTCAGCCGGGTGTAGTCGACGTCCCAGAGCCAGGAGGTGTCGGTGCCGTCGGCGCCGCGCGCGTTCACCGAGAGGATCACCGGGGTGGGCGGAGGATCGATCAGGCTGAACGTTTCGAGCCAGCCCGCCGGGTTCTTCGCCAGCAGCAGCCGCAGGTCACGGCCCTGGAACTGGACCACGTCATAGCGGCCGGCGACGGCCTGCACCTGGTACATGCGTTCCAGGGCGACCTGCGGCGGCACACCGAAGACGGCGGCCACGGCGGCCGAGGAGGCGGCGTTGGCTTTGTTGGCGCGGCCGGGCAGCTGGAGGTGGATCGGCCAGGCGGAGCCGTGTGGGTCGAGGACGTGATCACCGGACAGGGCCCAGCTCGGCGTCGGGCGGCGGAAGCCGCACTCCCCGCAGAACCAGTCGTCGCCGGGCCGCTGCATCACACCACCGCAGGACGGGCAGGACCAGGCGTCGTCCTTCCACATCTGCCCGGCGGCGACCCAGATCACGTTGGGGGAGGAGGAGGCGGCCCACACCACCAGCGGGTCGTCCGCGTTGGCGACGACGACGGCCTTCGAACCGGCCAGCCCCTCGCGCCAGTTCTCCGCCAGCATCCGGGTCTCGGCGGCGCGGTCGAGCTGGTCGCGGGAGAGGTTCAGCAGCGCGATGCACTTGGGGGCGGTGTCCCGGGCCACGCCCGCGAGGTACTTCTCGTCGACCTCGATCACGGCGTACTTGGCGTCCGAGCCGCCCGCGAGGGCGGAGGTGATGCCGGCGGGCATGTTGGCGCCGAGGGCGTTGGAGACGACGGGGCCGGCGGCCCGCAGCGCCTCCGCGATGAGCCGGGTGGTGGTGGTCTTTCCATTGGTGGCCGAGACCAGGACGACGTCCAGGCTCTGGGCGAGCCGGGCGAGGAGGTCGGGGTCGAGCTTGAGCGCGACCCGGCCGCCGATCACCGAACCGCTGCCGCGCCCGGCGGCACGC
The DNA here is from genome assembly GCF_040612015.1 of Streptomyces sp. NPDC006476. NCBI lineage: Bacteria > Bacillati > Actinomycetota > Actinomycetes > Kitasatosporales > Streptomycetaceae > Streptomyces > Streptomyces sp. NPDC006476. The sequence goes on from NZ_JBEXPK010000039.1 coordinate 77,883, forward strand.
GATGCGGCCGCGACCGCCTTGCCCGCGGTAACGGCCAGCTTGGCCCGCGGCGTGAGCGGGTCCGAGTTGCCTGCCATCAGTTCTCGATCCTCCTTGCGTACGCGCCGCGCCTGAAGCCTCTAAGCCTTACGGCAACGTGGTGTGGACCTCAGCCTATCGAGATCTGTTCACGCTCCCGAACCGCCGTACCCTTGCGGCCATGCGAAACGGCTCCATCCCGGGCACCCGCGGGCGTGTCCGGCCCCTCACTCTGCTGGGGGACCCGGTCCTGCACGCCCCGTGCGCCGAGGTCACCGACTTCGGCCCCCAACTGGCCCTGCTCGTGGAGGACTTGTTCGCGACGATGTACGCGGCGCGGGGGGTGGGCCTGGCGGCCAACCAGGTTGGTGAATCTTTGCGCGTGTTCGTGTACGACTGCCCCGACGACGAGGAGATCCGGCATGTGGGCCATGTGGTCAACCCCCGTCTCGTCGAGGCCGACGGGGTGGTGCTGCGGGGCCCCGAGGGCTGTCTGTCCCTGCCGGGCCTGGAGGCCGGTACCGAACGTCACGACCACGCGGTGGTCGAGGGGTTCACGGTGACCGGCGATCCGGTCACCGTGCACGGCACGGGTTTCTTTGCGAGGTGTTTGCAGCACGAGACGGATCACCTGGAAGGCCGCGTCTATGTGGACCGCCTCACCGGGTGGCGCAGACGCAAGGTGCTCCGCCGGGCGGCCAAGGCCTCCTGGAGCGGCCGGGGCTAGAACCCGGGGCCGCCCACCCGGTCGCCGGCCGCCGCGAGCCGTCCCCACAACAGGTCGGCCAGGCAGCGCACCAACTCGGCCCGTGAGCAGGGGCGTTCGCCCAGCCACCAGTCGCCGGCCGCGTGCATCATGCCGACGATGCCATGGCCCCACACGCGGGCGAGCTGCTGGCTCTCCGGTCCGAGGTCCAGCCGGTCCTCGATGACCTGGGCCAGTTCCTCGCCCATCCTGCGCAGCAGCGGCGCCGAGTGCTTGCCGACGTCGAAGCCCTGCTCTCCCGCCGCACCGGCGTCCGCGGGATGCATCAGGAAGCGGTACACCTGGGGCCGCGCCTCGATCGCCGCGAGGTAGGTGTCCAGCGTGGCCTCGACCCGCTCGCGCCGCTCCGCGGGGGCGTCCAGCGCCGCCCGCAGTGAATTCAGCAGCGCGTCGGTGTGCCGCTTGGCCAGTGCCGCGTACAGTCCTCCCTTGTCACCGAAGTGCCGGTAGAGAATCGGCTTCGTGATGCCCGCCTCCGCCGCGATGGCGTTCATCGAGGCCTGCGGGCCGTCGCGCAGGACCACCCGGTCCGCGGCCTCCAGCAGCTCACGCCGACGGCGGTCGGCGGACCGCTGTTGGTCGGTCCGCTGTGTGGTGTCCATGAGCTCTCCCCACCCGTGCTTAATCGGTAACGCCAGCGCAAACTAACACTCGGCATGCCCTCCGCATCGAACTGGCTGCCGAGGCGTCCTCGGGAGTTGACTTTTCCTACCCGCCGGTAACAGACTGGTGTTACCGCTAGTAACACGTATGTGCGCCGCCGCTGGAGGGGACATGGCCGAGTTCACCATGGAGCTCAACGACGAACAGAAGGAGGTCCGGGACTGGCTGCACGGCTTCGCCGCCGACGTCATCCGCCCCGCGGCCGCCGAATGGGACGAGCGTGAGGAGACTCCCTGGCCGGTCATCCAGGAGGCCGCGAAGGTCGGCATCTACTCCCTCGACTTCTATGCCCAGCAGTACTTCGACCCCACCGGCCTGGGCATTCCGATGGCCATGGAGGAGCTGTTCTGGGGCGACGCGGGCATCGCTCTGTCGATCGTAGGCACAGGTCTGGCCGCCGTGGGCGTTCTCGCCAACGGAACCGAGGAACAGATCGGCACCTGGATCCCGCAGATGTACGGCGACGCCAATGACGTCAAGGTCGCCGCGTTCTGCTCCTCCGAGCCCGACGCCGGCTCCGACGTGGCCTCCATGCGCACGCGTGCCGTCTACGACGAGGCCAAGGACGAGTGGGTGATCAACGGCACGAAGACCTGGGCGACCAACGGCGGTATCGCCAACGTCCACGTCGTCGTCGCGTCCGTCGACCCGGACCTGGGTTCCAAGGGCCATGCGTCCTTCATCATCCCGCCGAACACGCCGGGGCTGACGCAGGGCCAGAAGTTCAAGAAGCACGGCATCCGTGCCTCGCACACCGCCGAGGTCGTCCTCGACAACGTCCGGGTGCCCGGGTCCTGCCTGCTCGGCGGCAAGGAGAAGCTCGACCAGCGGCTGGCGCGGGCCCGGGAGAAGGCCAAGCAGGGCGGGGAGCGGGTGAAGAACGCGGCGATGGCCACGTTCGAAGCTTCGCGGCCGGCGGTCGGCGCGATGGCCGTCGGCACGGCCCGTGCCGCCTATGAGGTCGCCCTCGACTACGCCAAGACGCGTGAGCAGTTCGGTCGGCCGATCATCGACAACCAGGGTGTTGCCTTCCAGCTCGCCGACATGCGTACGTCCGTCGACGCGGCCCGTCTGCTGGTCTGGCGCGCCTCCTGGATGGCCATCAACGGCAAGCAGTTCACGGCGGCCGAGGGCTCGATGTCCAAGCTGTTCGCGAGCGAGACGGCGAAGAAGGTCACGGCCCAGGCGATCCAGATCCTGGGTGGCAACGGCTACACGCGGGAGTACCCGGTGGAGCGGATGCACCGGGACGCGGCCATTTACACGATCTTCGAGGGGACGAGTGAGATTCAGCGGCTGGTGATCGCGCGGACCTTGTCGGGGATGCCGATTCGGTAGCGCCGTGGGGGTGCGGTGCGTTGCCGACTGGCGGTGGCTTGTGGCTGGTCGCGCAGTTCCCCGCGCCCCTTCAGGGGCGCTTGTGCCAAGGTCTGGGGAGAAGTCCCGTATCCGGACCGACGGAGGAATGCGATGGCGCGTACGGCCTCGGAACTCCTGGCCACCACCACCGCCCAGCTGGCTCCCGACCCGCACTCCAATCCGCTGATCCCGCTGATCGCCCGAGGGGAGGCCTCCCGGGACGTCCTCGGGACTCTGGCCCTCGAACAGCACTGGGTGATCCCGGCCGACCGCGCAGCGTTCCTGCATCTGGTCGGACGGGCGCGGGAGGAACCGGAGGCCGCCGGCTTCTTCGCGATGCTGGCCGAGGGCGAGTCCCTGGCCGCGGAGCACCTGAGGTCCTTCGCGCGGGCCTGCGGCATCGACGAGAGCCGCACCCGTTCCTACGCTCCCCTGCCGGGCTGCCAGGCGTACCCCGCCTACGTCGCCTGGCTGGCTCTCAACGCCTCCCCGACGGACGTGGTCCTGGCCATCACCGCCAACTTCTCCGCGTGGGGCGGCTACTGCGCCACGATCGCCGAGTCCCTGCGCACCCGGTACGGCTTCACCGCGGACGACTGCGCCTTCTTCGACTTCTTCGCGCAGCCGGCTCCGGAGCTGGACGAGAGGGCGAGGGCGGCCGTCCAGGAGGGACTGGACACGGGGATCCTCGACGAGGAAGCGGCCCACAGGTACGGCCGCCTGCTCCAGAGCTACGAGGCGATGTTCTGGGCCACGCTGCACGGGGTGGCCTGAAGGGTCACGGGGCGCCCCCGCTGCTGTGCGCGATGCACGCCACGTCGATACGGTCGGCGAGCTTGGCCAGCTCGATGGTCAGAGCCGCCACGGTGTCCTCGTCGAGCCCGCCCTCCCCGGCCTCGACGAGATGCAGCCACCGCCCGCCCACGGTCCGCAACAACTTGCTGACGTCGGCCGCGGCCACCTGCAGGGTCCCGCGGTCGTCGACGATCAGAGGCAGAGTCACTTCGCGGTTCACACCGGGGATGTTAGCCGCGCAGGCGTCACGCTCCGTGCCAAACCGTCGTGATGTTGCAGAACTCCCGGATTCCGTGCCCGGACAGCTCACGCCCGTAGCCGGACCGCTTGACCCCGCCGAACGGGAACGCCGGATGGGAGGCGGTCATGCCGTTGAAGAACACACCGCCGGCCTCCAGGTCCCGTACGAACCGGTCGACCTCGGCCTCGTCCCGCGTCCACACGTTCGAACTCAGCCCGAACGGCGAGTCGTTGGCGATGAGCACGGCCTCGTCCAGGTCGGCGGCACGGTACAGCGTGGCGACCGGCCCGAACGCCTCCTCCCGGTGGATCCGCATCTCGCGGGTGATCCCGGCGAGCACGGTCGGCGGGTAGTACCAGCCGGGCAGCTCCGGCCTGCGCAGCCGGTGGCCGCCGCACAGCGCCTCGGCCCCGCTGTGCTTCGCGTCCTCGACCAGTTCCTCCAGGTCGGCCCGCCCCTGCTCGCTCGACAGCGGCCCGACCTCGGTGTCCTCCTCCATCGGGTCGCCGACCTTGAGCGCCTTCATGCCCTCGACGAACCGCTCGGCGAACCGGTCGTACACGTCCGTGTGCACGATGAACCGCTTGGCGGCGATGCACGACTGCCCGTTGTTCTGCACCCGCGCGGTCACCGCGATCTTCGCGGCCCGGTCGATGTCGGCCGACGGCATCACGACGTACGGGTCGCTGCCGCCCAGCTCCAGCACCGTCTTCTTGATCATCTCGCCGGACGAGGACGCGACCGCCCGCCCGGCGGGCTCACTGCCCGTGAGCGTGGCCGCCTTCACGCGGTCGTCGCGCAGGATGTCGTCGACCGCGGCGGAGCCGATGAGCAGGGTCTGGAAGCACCCCTCGGGGTAGCCCGCCTGATGGAAGAGGTCCTCCAGGAACAGCGCGGTCTGCGGGACGTTGGAGGCGTGCTTGAGCAGGCCCACGTTGCCCGCCATCAGCGCGGGCGCGGCGAACCGGACGACCTGCCAGAGCGGGAAGTTCCACGGCATGACGGCGAGGACGGGGCCGAGGGGCCGGTAGCGGACCCGCACCCGTGACGCGCCCGAGTCCTTGACGTCGGAGTCGGAGGGCTCCTCGTCGGCGAGCAGTTCCTCGGCGTGCTCGGCGTACCAGCGCATCGCCTTGGCGCACTTGGCCACCTCGGCGCGGGCCTGCTTGATCGGCTTGCCCATCTCGGTGGTCATCACACGGCCGACGTCCTGCTGCAGCCCGTCGAGCAGCTCGGCGGCCCGGTTCAGCAGACCCGCCCGCTCGGCGAAGGTCGTCGTTCGGTAGGTACGGAACGTCGCCTCCGCGAGCTGGAGCCGGCGTTCGATCTCCTCCTCGCCCATGGCCTCGTACGTCTTGAGCGTCTCGCCGTTCGCCGGGTTCACCGTCGCGATGGGCATGGCTGACCTCCCTGGGGCGGCTTGGTGTTACGACCTTCCCGCGCCACGCGGGCGACCGCAACGCGTGTGCGTCCTCAGGGCGAGTGCTCCGCCAGACGGTCGAGAAACGCGGACTGGGCCTTGACGATCACCTCGCGGGCCCGGTCCAGGGTGAGCCACTCCACGCGGTCCAGTTCGGGGAACTCCTGGGTCCTTCCGGACTTCGGGGGCCACTCCATCGTGAAGGTGCCGGGGCTGATGGTCGCCGGGTCGAGGTCGGCCTCGACCGCCCACGCCGTGACGATCTTGCCGTTGGTCTGGCGCACCTCACCGAGCGGTACGGCCTCGCCGTCCGGCGGCTCGAGGCCCAGTTCCTCGCGGAACTCCCGGCGGGCCGCGTCCCAGGCGGGCTCGTCGGGCTCGTACTCGCCCTTGGGGACGCTCCACGCCCCGGCGTCGCGCCTGGTGAAGAACGGTCCGCCCATATGGCCCAACAACACCTCCAGGCCGTGATCGGTGTGCCGGTACAACAGCAGGCCCGCGCTGCGCCTGCCCGTCGTCACGGGTGCACCTCCGGGTGGGCGGCGAGGAGTGTCTCCACGGTGTCGGCGTCCTCGGGGCGCTTGTCCTCGCGGTAGCGGACCACGCGGGCGAAGCGCAGGGTGACGCCGGCCGGGTAGCGGGTGGACCGCTGCAGACCGTCGTAGGCGATCTCGACCACGAGTTCGGGGCGTACGGTCACCACGTGGTCGTTCTCCGCCACGGCGATCTCCCGCAGCCGCTCGGTCTGCCAGGTCAGCATCGCGTCGGTCATGCCCTTGAAGGTCTTGCCGAGCATGGCGAATCCGCCGTCCGCCGTGCGGGCGCCCAGGTGCAGGTTGGAGAGCTTGCCGGTGCGGCGGCCGTGGCCCCACTCGGCGGCCAGTACGACGAGGTCCAGGGTGTGCACGGGCTTGACCTTGAGCCAGGACGCGCCGCGCCGGCCCGCGCTGTAGGGGGCGTCGAGGGCCTTGACCACCACGCCCTCGTGGCCGCGCTTGAGGGTCTCGGCGAGGAAGTCCTCGCCGGCGCCCGCGTCCTCGGGCCCGGCGACCACGACGCGCCGTACCCGCATCGGCTCGGGGACCAGCCGGGCCAGCTCGGCGTGCCGCTCGGCGAAGGGCAGGTCGAGCAGGTCGCGGTCGTCGACGGAGAGGGCGTCGAAGAAGACGGGGGAGACGGGGACGGACTTGGCGGCCGTGGCCACGTCCACGCGGGAGCCGACGCGGCCCGCGGTCTCCTGGAAGGTGCGGGGCCGCCCGGCCGCGTCGAAGGAGATGACCTCGCCGTCCAGGACGAAACGATTCCCCCGCAGCCGCAGCGCGGCGCCGGTCACCTCGGGCAGACGGTCGGTGATGTCGTCGAGGGTGCGGGTGTAGATCCGTACGCTGTCGCCGGTGCGGTGGACCTGCACGCGGATGCCGTCCAGCTTCTCCTCGACGGCGCAGGCGCCGAGCTTCTCGACCGCCTCGGTCACCGAGGAGGCGGTGTGCGCCAGCATCGGCAGCACGGGACGGCCGACGGTGAGCCGGAACTGCTCCAGGGCCCCGGGTCCGTCCGCGAGCAGCGTCCGCGCGACCGTCTGGAGCGAGCCCGCGAGCATCACCGCCCGGCGCACGTCGGCCGGCGGCGCCCCGGTCGCCTCCGCCAGTCCCTCGACGGCGACGGCGTCCAGGGCGCCCTGCCGCACCTCACCGGTGAGCAGGCCGAACAGGAAGCGCTGTTCCTCGACGGTCGCCGCACCCATCAGCTCTCCGACCAGCCGGGTCCGTTCGGCCTGTGAGCCGGAGCCGGAGACCTTGCCGAGTTCGGTGAGACGGGCGTCGACCTCGCGGACGGTGAGCGTGGGGTCGGCGGCGGGGGCGACCGGACGGCTGAGCACCTTCCAGCCGACACCGAGCCGCCCCTGGGGCAGCCGTCCCGCCAGATACGGGATCACGATCGGTACGTCGTCCGCCTCGGCGTCCCGGAACAGCTCGGCGAGCAGAGCGATCTTCCGGGACCGCGCGGAGGTGGCGGCGACCTCTTGGGACACATGGGCCAGCCGGGCAAGCAGCATGCTGCCATGGTGCAACGCGCTCGCCCGGGTTACACCCGGGCGAAGGGGGTGTACGTCGGGCGCGGGTGCGTTGGCGGCTGGTCGCGCCCGCGCGACGGAGCCGCCGGGCCGTGCTTCAGAGCGCGGCGTCCAGGTCCGTCATCAGCAGTTCCCCGTTGATGGTGGCGCCGACCCGGTAGCCGCGGCTCGCCGCGTTGACCACCTGCTCGGCGAAACCGGAGGCGTTGCCCGCCGCCCACAGACCCGGCACGCTCGTCTTGCCCCGTTCGTCGATCACGGGGTAGGCGCCGAAGGGCGTCTCGTCCATTTTGGCGCCCAGCCGCTCCAGCAGTCCGGTCTGCGGGACGGCGCGCGGCGCGACGAACAGCACCGACCGGTCGTGGACCGTCCCGTCCGCAAGCCGTACACCGGTCAGCCGGTCGTCCTCGACGACCAGACCCGCGACCTCGCCCGGGACGACCTCGACGCCGGCCGCGCCGAGGCGGCGCAGATCGTCGTCCGACAGCTCGGACCCGGCGACCGTGTGCAGGAAGAACGTCACGTCCTTCGACCACTGCGACACCATCAGCGCCTGGTGGGCGCTCATCGGGGTCGTGGCGAGCACGCCGAAGGCCTGGTCGCGGACCTCCCAGCCGTGGCAGTACGGGCAGTGCAGGACGTCCCGGCCGAAGCGCTCGGCGACCCCGGGCACGGTGGGCAGCTCGTCCTTGAGGCCGGTGGCGACGACCAGGGCCCGCGCGGCGACGGTACGGCCGCTCTCCAGGGCCACCTCGAAGCCCTCGCCCCGCGAGGCGTCCACCGCGCGGTCGCGGACCAGCTCGACGCCGTACCGGGAGATCTCCTCGCGGCCGATCGCCAGGAACTCTGCGGGCGCCATGCCGTCGCGGGAGAGATAGCCCTGCATATGGGCGGCCGGCGCGTTACGGGGTTCGCCGGCGTCGACGACCAGGGTGCGGCGCCGGGCGCGGCCCAGGACCAGTGCGGCGGAGAGCCCGGCCGCACCGCCGCCGACGACGACCACTTCGTACTTCTCGGTCATGGGTGACCACCTCCGCCCCCGACGGTCGCCCCAGCACTGCCGCATTGACAAACCTGTTTGCCGAAACTGCAATGACTGCATGAATGACTCCACGAGCGACGACACCGACGAGGTCCTGGCCGAGGTCGGGCCCCGCCTGCGGCGGATCCGCAAGGACCGCGGCGCCACGCTCGCCGGGCTCTCGGCGGCCACCGGCATCTCGGTGAGCACGTTGTCCCGGCTGGAGTCCGGGCTGCGCAGGCCGAGCCTGGAGCTGCTGCTGCCGATCGCGCGGGCGCACCAGGTGCCCCTGGACGAGCTGGTCGGTGCCCCGCCGGTCGGCGATCCACGGGTGCGGGCCAAGCCGATGGAGCGGGGCGGGCACACCTTCTGGCCGCTCAGCAGGCAGCCCGGCGGGCTCCAGGCGTACAAGATCCTCACCGCGCCCGGCAGGCGCGAGCCGGATCCGCGGACGCACGAGGGCTATGAGTGGCTGTACGTGCTCTCCGGGCGGCTGCGCCTGGTGCTGGGCGAGCACGACCTGGTGCTCGGGCCGGGCGAGGTGGCCGAGTTCGACACCCGGGTGCCGCACTGGTTCGGGTCGACGGGGGAGGGTCCGGTGGAGTGCCTGAGCCTGTTCGGTCCGCAGGGGGAGCGGATGCATGTGCGGGCGCGGCCGAAGCGGTCGTAGGTCCGCGGGTCAGTCCGCGGTGACTTGACCCCCTATGCGAGCATCCTGCCCTGCGGACGGTGTCCGGCGCGTCCGGTGGCGACGCACTGTTCGGTCTCGCCGTGGGGGGTGGTGGTCGTGGGGAGCGGTCCTCAGTCGGTGCCGGGCTGGACGAGTCGGAAGACGAGACGGGTGGCGGCCCGCCGGACGGAGTGGCCGAGGCGCGTCGGAGGAGGGGCGGCGGGGCGCGCCCAGGCGGGGGAAGAGGGCTTCGGCGTTGGCGTGATTGACGGCCCGGAGGGTGTCCGGGTCCGGTCGGGCAGACCATCATCGACAAGCTGAACCAGTTCCGCCTCGCCGCCCGCTCCGTCCTCCGCCCCGAGACCACGGTCCCCTCGCTTGCCGGAGCCGGGCAGCGGCGGACGCTCAGGACAGCGGCGACGCGGGGGTCGGGTCCGGCAGAAGTTCCTCGACGTCGATGATGTCGCCGACGTCGCCTTTCGGTGGGGGAGCGGCGTCAGGCGGTGGGCGGGACGACGATGACCTTGCCGTGCACCGCGCCTTCGGCGGCCCGGGCGTGTAGCGCACGCAGTTCGGCCAGCGGCACCCGTTCGGCTACGTCGACGTGCAGCTGTCCGCCGTCGATCAGTGCCACCAGCCGCGCCAGCTGCTCGGCGTCGCTGCGGACGAACAGGTCGACGCCGCGCACGTCGCGCTCCTCGTCGGAGGGCGCGGGCATCCACACCGTGGTGTTCACCAGTACTCCGCCGGGGCGGATCAGGCCGGGGAGCGCGGCCAGTTGCGCCGGCTCGACCGGCGCGAGGTTGAGGACGACGTCGACCGGCTCGGTCACTGCGGCGGTCACCTCCGTGGAGGTGTGGTCGACGACCTCGTCGGCGCCCGCCGTCCTGACCTGCTCGCCGCTGCGGGGGCTGGCTGTGGCGATGACGTGGGCGCCGGCATTTTTCGCCAGCTGCACGGCGTAGCCGCCGACCGCTCCGCCGGCGCCGTTGATCAGCACCCGCTGTCCCGCCGTCAGCTTGCCGTGGTCGAACAGCGCCTGCCATGCGGTGAGGCCCACCACCGGCAGTGCGGCGGCGTCGGGCAGCGGGACGCTCTTGGGGGCCGGCGTGAGGATGTCAGCCGGGGCAAGGACGTACTGGGCGGCGGCGCCGGGCTTGTCCATCGGCAGAAAGCCGATGACGTCGTCGCCGACCGCGAGGCCGTCCACGCCCTCGCCCAGCGTGTCGATGGTGCCGGAGACGTCGATGCCGGGAGTGTGCGGCAGGACCACCGGGATGGGGCCCCGCATGAAGCCGCCGCGGATGTTGCCGTCGACGGAGTTGAACGACGTCGCGGCCACCCGGACGCGGACCTGACCGGCCCCGGGGACGGGCAGGTCCACGTCCTCGTAGCGCAGGACACCGGGGTCGCCGTACTCGTGGAAACGCACAGCCTTCATTTCGGTTCTCACCTTCACTGCGATCCGATGTGCTTCGAATTCGAAGCAGCTGCTGACGACGATACATCTGCTTCGAATTCGAAGCAAGTGGTGTGCCGGCAACCACGACCGTGGGCACGGGATGGGCACGGGCGCCGGTCAGGCGCCTGCGCATGACCTCGGTGCCGGTGCAGCTCCGCCATCTCCACCTCGGCGGGCCACCCTCACCGGGGAGGACCGAGGACGATGTTGCCGGACAGTTCCGCGGCCTCGGCCAGCAGCTGTGGGGAGATCTCGAACCCGTCCGGGCGTGGTTCGCGAAGGTCACGGCCGGCGTGGCGGAACATCTTCTCCAGCCCTCCGGGCGTCGAGATGAGCAGGAGATCCGCCTTCTCGGAAGTGATGCGGTAACCGTGCGGAATGCGCCGGGGCAGGAAGACGATGCCGCCCTCCCGCAACTCGTGCTGCACGTCGTCGGCCCACACCAGCGCCGAACCGGACAGGAGCAGGAAGACCTCGTCCTCGTTGTTGTGGACGTGGTACGGCGGCGCCTCACCCTTGCTGACGTCGAAGCGGCCGACGGTCAGCTGCCCGCCGGTCGCCTCGGCGTCGAGCAGGACACTGAAGACGCTTCCGGCGATCCACTCGAGCTGCTGCTGGTCCTCGCGTTGGGCAAGGTAGGGGATGCTCATGGCCGGTCCTCGGGTTCCATGGGCGGCGGCGCCGTCCTCCTGTTCGCAACCCTGTGTCGCACCGCTGCCCGATCTGAAGGGGCAGCGGTGCTCAGTGGGGTCCACCGCTGCCCACACCGGACGCTCCACTCTCTTCGAATTCGAAGCAGTACACTCCGGTCATGCCTGAATCGCCGCCGTCGCTCGACCCCGAACAGCTGGGCGCCTACTTCTCCCTCATCGAGGTGGCCAGCCTGCTCCGGCACGCGGTCGATCAGCAGCTGCGCGAGAGCGGCGATCTCAGTTATGTGCAGTTCCAGCTGCTGGCCCGCCTCGGCGACTCACCCATGGGCAGCCACCGCATGACCGATCTGGCCGACGGCGTCGTCTACAGCCGCAGCGGCCTGACCTACCAGGTGGGTCTGCTGGAGAAGGACGGCCTGGTCGTCCGGGCTCCTTCGCCGGACGACGAGCGCGGCGTCACCGTCACCATCACCGACGCCGGGCGCGCGCTGCTCGGCAAGGTGCTGCCGGGACACATCGAGGTGGTCAACGGCCTTCTCTTCGAGCCGCTTTCGCGCGACGACGTCAAGGCGCTCGCCGGCCTGCTGGCGCCGGTGCGCGACCACATGCGCTCGACACCGCCCCGCTCGGCCACACCTCGCCGCCGCAAAGATCTCCGAAGCTGACACAACCAGGAAGGAGCCCGGATTGGGAGCGGCGGGACTGGCGGGGCGGCTGGCCGCGGCACGAGCCGGAGCGCTGGTGGGGAGGGAGCCGGAGCGGGCACTGCTCGACCGGATGCTGTCGGGCGCGGCGGACGCCCCGCTCGTGGCCTACCTCCACGGTCCCGGCGGCATCGGCAAGTCCTCGCTGGTGCGCTACGCCGCCCGGCAGGCCGAACGGGCCGGCCGTCGCGTGGTGCACGTGGACGGACGGTTCCT